>CALGRQ010000457.1 GCA_937880795.1 uncultured Dyadobacter sp.
CAATGCCTTCGTCGCGAACCTGCTGCGCTGCGCGAAGAACTTGAATGTTTTCTGCATCAGCAAAAACGACTCTTTTCGGATCAAGTTTTGCTTTATTCAGAATCACACGAGATAGTTGTTCGTTTCTACCCAGTCGATTAGATAGCTCCTGCTCGTATGCATCCCAGTCAGTAATTTCTTTTCTGGCAACACCGGTGGCAATGGCTGCTTTTGCTACGGCAGGGGCAACAGCAGTAAGCAAACGCGGGTCAACCGGTTTTGGGATGATGTATGTTTTGCCAAATACAATATTTGTTTCGTTGTAGGCAAGATTTACAATATCGGGTACTGGTTTTCTTGCGAGTTCTGCCAGAGCGTGAACGGCAGCCAGCTTCATTTCTTCATTAATTTCAGTTGCCCGAACATCCAATGCTCCCCTGAAAATATACGGAAATCCGAGCACGTTATTTACCTGATTAGGGTAGTCCGAACGACCTGTTGCCATAATTACATCTTCACGGGCTTCAATTGCATCAGGATACGGAATTTCCGGATTGGGGTTTGCCATTGCCAGAACGATCGGATCCTTCGCCATTGATTTTACCATTTCTTTCGAAACTATATCAGCAGTAGATAGTCCTAAGAAAAGGTCAGCGCCAATAAGGGCATGTTCAAGAGAATTATATTGGGTATCGGTGGCGAACTGAAGTTTCATGGCGTTCAAGTCCGTACGTGCATGGTTTATATGTCCTTTTGTATCGAACATCGCTACATTTTTAGGATCTACACCCAGCGATAAATATAGCTTAGTACACGATACAGCAGAAGCACCGGCACCGGATACAACCACGCGAATATCTTTGATATCTTTTTTTACCAATACCAGGGCATTCAGCATAGCCGCCGCACTGATGATAGCCGTTCCATGCTGGTCATCGTGCATTACAGGAATATTAAGTTCTTTTTTTAGTCTTTCTTCAATCTCAAAGCATTCAGGAGCTTTAATATCTTCGAGATTTACTCCTCCAAAGGTAGGTTCAAGTATTTTAACGGTTCTGACAAACTCATCTACATCGGTGGTATTAAGTTCTATATCAAAAACATCAATATCGGAGTATATTTTAAAAAGTAAGCCTTTACCTTCCATCACTGGTTTGGAAGCTTCCGGGCCAATATTACCCAAGCCTAATACTGCGGTTCCGTTACTAATTACAGCTACCAGATTTCCTTTGGCTGTATACTTGTAGGCATTTTCAATATTTTCCGCAATTTCAAGACACGGCTCAGCAACACCTGGAGAATATGCGAGGGATAAATCTCTTTGCGTATTGGTTTCCTTTGTAGGAATAACCTGAATTTTCCCGGGTCTTCCTTTAGAGTGGTAATAAAGAGCGTCTTCTTTTCTGATCTTTTTGTTCATACCTATTGGACAATTATTTGGCGCTAAGGTACAAACATTCGTATTACTGCATCACCAAATAACACTAAATAATCTGGAAATAGGCATTTTTAGATTATAAGTCCCTAAGAACCTTTGGAGTAGAGGGAGTATTCTTTTTGTCAAAAGATGGAGACTTAGCTAGTTTTTTTTTCTCATTAGCAATGGCAATGCGCTTTTTCATATAGTAGGCAATAACCATATATGACGCAAACATCCCAATATATATGTATAAAGATGCAGTATTGGTAATGTCACCATGGAATGAGAAAAATAGGGTAGTGTTCACAATTGTGACCATCCATAGGGTAAATGATGCCCAGAAGTGGTTCATGCCACTGTCAATCAGGATATGGTGCATGTGATTACGGTCGGCAACGAAAGGAGAGCCTCCCTTGACAATGCGCACGATAAATACTCTTAGCGTATCGAAAATGGGTACAATGAGAAGTACCATCACAATTATAGGGGCGTTAAAATAGGCATTTGGGTCGTGCAGATAGCCCACATTAAGCGAGAGGAACTCTACGGCAAATATGGATAACAGATACCCCACAATTAGCGAGCCGGTATCACCCATAAAAATCTTACTTGTACGAGAAAAATTGAAGCGTAGAAACCCTAACAGCGATCCCGACATGGCAAATGCAAGACAACCGAACGAGAAATGATCATTCAAAATAAACCAAATACCAAATCCGATACCTGCTATAAGACTGATTCCGCCGGCCAGCCCATCGATACCATCGATTAAGTTTATTGCATTGATAATGGCTATAAACACAAAAATAGTAAGTGGGATACTAACAATGTCTGGTACAGAATGCACTCCGAAGATTCCGTAGAAATTATCAATTTTAAAGTTACCCATCGCAACCAAAATCAAGGAAGCGAAGATCTGTATAATCAGTTTTTTGGTAGGGTCAACTGCAAGAATATCGTCCTTCAATCCCAGGAAAAACAAGATAATAACTCCCGTCATCGAGAGATTGATAATGTTGGCGTCCACCACGTTCTCGGCGTGTGGCCAAAGGAAATAAGCAATTAATGTGGAGGCAAAAATAGCTATACCTCCCAGGGTTGGCGTTTCAGTGTGGTGCGAACTTCTAAATCCAGGCTTTGCGGTAAGGTGCAAAAGGTTGGATAAGTTAATAATAATCGGAATGGATATGATCGACAAAAAGCAAGCTATCAGAAACGATAAAATGCACTGGTACACGTCATGATGCACCATGCTGTTAAAGTTTCCTTCGCTCAAAATCTGTAAAGGTAGTTTTAGATCCATTTTATTGATGAATTTGCTACATTAAAAGGGAACTCAACCAAGTTAAAACAAAGTTCTACAATATTTGTTATTAAACTAAAGTATAGAGCCCTCATTATTAAAAAAATTACCAAGCGGACTTGCGCTTGTATTATTTAAATAAATTGTAAAACCTTTCTTAATGGTTTAAGCCAAAGCGTATAAAAGTGTGGACGAAGTCCGTTTACTTTCCATGCTTTTCTGTCATTTCGGTTAGCCGCCAAACGGTTGGCTAAATTGCTATTACTCACACCACCAACCCGCATCTTAACAAGTACCTCAGGGACATAAGCAAGTTTTATGCCTTCTTTGTGTATCATGCGCAACATTAGTTCATAGTCTGCGGCGCTGCCCAAATCCAAACGAACCCCGCCATGTTGCTGATAAACAGACTTTTTTAGGAAAAACGTTGGATGAGGGGGCATCCAGCCATTCTTAAATGCACCCTCAGCGTATGCTCCGGATTTCCAGCTTCTTTTGACAATGTTGTTGTCCAGTGCATCTACATATTGCAAATCCCCGTATGCGCCATCGGCCTTAGTTCGTTGCATTGCATCTGCAATGTTTGATAGCACATGGTTACTCGCATAATAATCATCAGCATTTAATATGCCAATGACATCACCTGTGGCCAACCTCAATCCTTTGTTCATAGCATCATATATGCCTTTATCCGGCTCGCTTATGAATTGAGTGATACGATCGCCATAACTCTTTACCAGTTCAACCGTTCCATCCTTAGACTGACCATCCACGATAATATATTCGATCAAGTTATAGTCCTGACTCAAAACAGAGTCAATACAGGAACGGAGCGTGGCTGCACCATTGTATACAACCGTTATAATGCTTATTTTCAACTTTTTATGATTCTTCTTTTTACAAAAACGGCCGGATTACCCTGGTAAATACTGTATGGCTCCATATTTTTGGTTGCCACTGAATTTACCGTGAGTACGGCATGAGAACCGACGTGAACACCCGGACAGACCGTTGATTGAGCACCTATCCAGGCGCCATCTTCAATCGTGATCGGTTTAACTATCAGGTCGAATGAACTTGTCGTAAAATCATGATTCCCCGTTAACAAGTAACAACCCTGAGACAAGCAAACATTTGCCCCTATATGTATCATCGTGAGGTTATCAATCCACACTTTTTCGCCAACCCAGGTGTTCTTTTCAATAACAAGAAACCAAGGGTATTTGATATTTACTTTTGGTTTAATAACAACGTTACTACCTATTTTTGCTCCAAACATTTGTAATACCAATCGCTTTATTGCCATTGGAAAAGGCAAGTAGGTATTAACAAATATTCTTGAGACGATATACCATAATAACAGCTTTACTTTTCCTCCCGGCTTATACCAGCTATTATTATACCCGGCCAGATTGGTTTGGATTTGCAAGGTCTTTTCCATATTCTGTCCTGAAATGCTTTATAATATCCTCTTTGTTTTTTCCTGCACGTTGGTAAACTTCAAAAATTTTGGCATCGACGAGGAATCTATACCAAAAACCCTGCAAGAAATGCCAAATAAGCCCCTTTTTGCCATCCAGAAAACCGAGTTTGATAAAAAACCGGTAGAGGAAGTATATAAAAGGCCTGGTAAATAGCGGTAATCCTGCGTACTTAATTTTTAAATAACGCGTACGTTGCTCCTGGTTACCCCAAAAATCGGGTGTCACCGTTGGTTTATCGCCAAAGTTATATTTTATATTCAATAAATCAATTACTTCCCGAATTGCGTAATTGTTATGCTTTTGTGTCCACCAGGTAAGATTATTAAGATTATGGTCTACAATGTCGTGTTGCAATTGAGCAGTTTGACCGTGGTCAAGTTTGATATGCTCGTCCATCCAGAGTTCCTCGCAGGTTCCTATACCACCGCGCCATACGCGTAGCAGCCAAATGGGGTAGTAGCTTCCACGCTTAATCCATTGGTTCATGAAATAGACGCGCCGCTTTACATAAAAGCCGGTTATTTCAGGCTTTGTATTGTTGAGGGAATGCTTTAATTCTTGCGCTAGTTCCGGCGTAATGTATTCGTCAGCATCCATCCGCATAAGCCATGCGGTTTTAAAAGGATTATTTTCGATACCGAAATTAAACTGAAAAGCGTAGGAAACCCAAGGATTTTGAACAACAACAGCGCCTAGTGATGTTGCGATGGCTACCGTTTTATCCGTTGAGAAAGAGTCAACTATGAATATTTTATCCGTAACCTGTTGCAAGCTTTTAATGCACCGTTCAATATGAAGTGATTCGTTATGCGTTAAAATGATGACAGATAAATCGATCATAAATAAGCTTGCAGGCAGGTTTGGGTTGTATACAGTGTGTTAAATAATGGCACAAAGGTAATCAGATTTTGCTAACTTTCTTGTATTCTTCCAATAACTGATTTGCAACTACTTTAATGTCGAAGTTTTCTGTAACCATCTTGTAGGCATTATTTGAGATCATTGTTGCATAAGCAGGATCTTGTAATATTTTAAGAAGACCGTCTGCAACACTGTCTGGATTTAACGGTGTTAGGTACGCAGCATTGTTTCGCTTGATATAGTCTCCAAATCCAACCCGGTCCGATACAAGTGCCGGAACGCCCGAGGTCATTGCTTCCAACACAGCAATAGAAAACCCTTCCGAGTAGGAAGGAAGTGCAAACAAATGCGCATCTGCTAGTGCTTCTTTCTTGTCAGTGTCCGTTAGCATACCAACAAGTTTGATACGATCCTCCAAGTGGTTGGCTTTAATGAAATCTTCCGTGTCTTTCTGGTAGCCGTCATCCGGCCCAGCCAGTATAAGTATGGCTTCCGGTACAAGTTTATGAATTTTTAAAAATGCAGGTAGTAGTAAATCTAAACCTTTTTTGATGTTTAAGCGCCCCATAAAAAGGACCACTTTTTGATCAGGAGATAGATGATGCTTCGCTCTAAAAATGCCTTTGGGGGGCAAATTGGTATATTCCGACACTTTCATTCCGTTTGGAATGATCACCAGGTTTTTGGGTCTATAACCCAAATAGCGAATAACATCTTCCTCTTCGTCTGTATTGTTAATTTGGATGAGGTCGGCTTGGCCCAATAGCTTTTTTTGATATAGCAAGGTAACCAGTTGCTTTTTCCATTTGCTATGTTCTACTGCCCAGCGATCGAGCAAGCCATGAATGGTAACCACTAAAACACCCTTGTGTGGCAATATAAATGGCGCAAGGCTACCAAAATGCCAGATCCCGTGCATGTGAATAACATCGTATTCATTGATATGCTTTTTCAAGTATTGATACATATCAATGGAAAACTCTCTGTAATAATTGCTAATGGGCGTGGTGCGGGCGCATTCAATGAGCCGAGCGCCCTCAGGAACCGGGTAGCTTTTTTCCCCGGGTGTCATTGGGCTAAGTATATCTACGGAATGTCCGTATTTTAGGACCTCCGTCGTATGGTCATATATAATTCTGGCAGGCCCGCCAATGGCCCAGGTATAGGCACATATATTTAAAATTCGCATATCGTATTCAGACTGTGTGTAACAGTTCAAATTATCAGTTTAAGTTTTCCTTAAAGTGCGTTATAACAACGCACCATTTCCGACGCTACATTTTTGGATGCAAAACGCTCGACCAAGTTTTTTGATTTTATACCCATTTCCTCAATTCGGCTGGGGTTAAGCATAAAAAATAACAAAGCATCTTCTAGTTTTCGCTGCTTTGTCGGGTCAAAAGTAAACCCATTAACGTCGTTAAGAACCAAATCAGGTGCACACCCGCAAGTTTCGGAAACGATAACAGGCATATTACATACCATGGCTTCATTGACGACGAGCCCCCACGGTTCTGAGGTGCTTGGCAAAACCAGTACATCACTTTTAGCGAGCCATTCTGGTACTTGGTACCAGGGAAATCCCCCGGCAAATTTAACATGGTTTGCGAAGTTACTGTTTTGGACAATTTGCTCAAGATCATTTCTTGATGGACCATCTCCTACAAAAAGAAGATCCCAGCACGCAGCAATGGGTTCTTGATTCAAGAGGTTCAAAAATGCGCCTAAGAGCATTTGTAGATTTTTTTCAGGAGCCAAACGTCCGACATATACAAAGGTATAGCGTCGAGTTTGTGAATCCGTATTGGGTGGAATTTGTCCTTTAGCCTGATCAAAGTGGGCTCTAATGATATCTTCATCGATTACCGCTGCATTGTTGACCTTAATCTTATTGGAATCCATTCCCAAGTGTAAAAGGTAGTCAACAGAACTTTTTCCGAAGCAGAAAAAGGCATCTGCCATCCCAACAATCTGTTTTTTTATCTTTTCTTTTATCCCGGATCTGTTATGATCAGCAAGGGATGATTCGGAGGATAGAACAATTTTCACTCCCTTCATTCGTGCATAGGCCATTAGTATGACCTGAGCCCAGTCGAACCAGCCCGTCACATTTAAAACGGTTGGCTTAAACGTATTGAAGGTTTGAAAAAGTGCTGTTAACCGTTCAGAAAAGCTCACTTCGTCCAGATTTTTCTGAAAAAGTACTTTGTACGGATAGTCGTACGGAAAACTTTTTTCATCTTGCATGCCACTTCTACTTGCCTCGCGCAAAGCTATGTGTGCAACAAGCATTTGACTGTCCGGATGTTCGATTTTCATCCTCGCGCTAATCTCACTGAAAAGTTTCGATTTGTAATGCGCCCATAGTTGATTGTGTATAATGAGTACGCGCATTAAGGCTTTGCTTTAAGATATTCGGTGAAAATTGGGTATAAATTATTGGCAAGAAAAACTTGTCCACGGTTGTTATAATGTACAACATCCAAGTCTCGGTAAAACTCTTTCTTGACTCCCAAATCAAATTCATTGACGAGTCGTATATTGTTTTCTTTTGCAAACGCTATAATTTCCTTCCCTTGTACATTAAAATGTCCCATTTCAACTTCTGAGGTTTCGGGATGCAGGTATATGAATAATGGGATACCTGCATTTTTAGCAAGTTCGGCAATGAGACGATAGCCTGGATTAAAACCTACCCCAGGTTTTCGTATTCCCGACTCTTCAAGCTTAGCTTTTAGTAAACTATCTTTTTGAGTAGAATCTGCCGGAGTTGTTTTGTGTACTGTACTTTCGGCAAGTTCAGGTTGTGTGTTCACTTTCTCTGACTCAAAAGAGGGCAGGAGGGCCAGGAAGTTATACCAGATCCAGTAACGGTAACGATCCCACACTTCTACCCAAGCAATGCTATACTGTTTATTGGGCATACCGGGGTCAATTCCTACCGGGCTTTGATGTGACATGATATCATGGGCATCGTGACTACTGGTAACCAAACAAAGCAATTTGGCATTGAAGAGTCCGTGTTTTTTTAGGTAGGCTGCGATGTTGTCGGGCCCCCATGAACCTGCTGATATATTGAGTACACGTACAGGTCTTCCAAAAGTTTTCAGGAAGCGTTTTTCCAGAATTGTAGAGCCAATGCTATCGTGATCGGTTAGACTTCCTCCATTAATTACAGAATCGCCCAGGAGCAGAATCACCGTACTGTCAGAAGTAGATAGTTCATCGCTTCTCATAGAGAGACTGTTCGTACGAATATGGTTTCCAAACCGATTTACTTTTTGATTTGGCGCATAAATATATTCGTAGTCAGGATCGTTGATGTAGAGCGGAGAGTTACAAAATCCATATACTTTTCTAAGTATGATTTCTGTAACTCCTGCAAAAAGCACTACTACTATTAAAAACCTTAAAAAAAATTTCGACATATGATGGTCTTTGCCTGCGATGATCGCGGCTGCAAATTTAGAATTACTTTTTTCAATTAGGAGTTTAAAATCCCATTGGAAAAATAATTAAGCAACAAATTTGATGGTGCACAGTATTTTGGACTGATTTCTCTTAATTCTATATCATTTCTATAAGTTCGATACGATTGTTGAAAGGATCACGGAATGAAAACCGAATCCGGCCCGGAATTTTACTTTCATGTTTGACGGAGATGCCATGGCTGGTAAGTAATTGTTCTGCTTCTTCTAAATTTTTGATCTGAAATGCAGGATGACGTTCCGAAAGTTGTTGTTCTCCCTCTGCTCGCATATGTAACTGCACATTCCCCATTTGAAACCATATAGCACGTTTGGGTAAGGGGAATCCTAAACTTTGTTCAGTTAATTCTGTTAAACCTAATATAGTACCGTAAAAATGCCGAGCTTGCTCTTCTGCACCTATGGGAATGCATAACATTACATGATCAAAACGCTCAAATTCAATTTTCATTTCTTCTTTAATTAACTAGGGAACGGACAGCTGATAAAATCTTATATTGTCCGGTTTAATTTCAGTATAGAACTTGTTTTAATTTACATTGGAAACAGATGCTTGTTTGCCATCTTTCCAAACGGATCTGATTTTTCGGGTATTTTTTATGTTTACTGACGGATCCGCATCGAGGATAATAAAATCGGCGTTTTTACCTACTTCCAGGGAGCCATAATCCTTGTCAATGTTAAGGACTTTGGCGGCATGGAGCGTACTATTGCGGATGACGTCTAACGGTTGGATTCCCGCTTTTACCATTAATTCCATTTCATAATGTTCTGAAAAACCTTGTGTGCGAATAGGGAAGGCGCCGGAGTCGGTGCCTAATGCTACTGTTATACCAGCCTCAGATATTTTTTTTAGGTTGAACATGGCAATTTGAGCTGCTTTTTTGTTTCGCTCATAATCCGGCGAATTTTTAATTTTAGTCTGATAGTCCTTGCTTGTGATCATTGCCAACACCCCCGGTTCCAACGACTTTTGAAAAAATGAATCGGTCAGCCATTCGGGTTCATCGCCATAAATGTAGGCGTAGTTATCAAGAGAAAGGGTAGGGATATAGATGACGTTATTTGTCTTCATCAGGCTCAATAGCTCGTCATCAACTTCGCGGTCACGTATGCTGTGTCCAATCACATTTAAACCGGCCCGAATCAGCATTTTTGCATCTTCTACATAAAATAAGTGCGCGGTAACCGAAATATTTTTTTTATGGGCCTCCTCAATAATCTTACGGTAAATGGCAGGTTCCATCTTTT
>CALGRQ010000458.1 GCA_937880795.1 uncultured Dyadobacter sp.
ATCCCGATTACCTTGCCGGTTTCACCGGTTTCAGCGCGGGCGATAAAGGCGTCGTTGCCGGCGCCGGAGCCCAGGTCGATCACGACGTTGCCGGGCTGGATCTTGGCGAACTGGGTGGGCAGGCCGCAACCCAGGCCGAGGTCGGCATCAGCGTTGTAGCCTTTCAGCTGGGTATAGTCTTCGCTCATGATGTTGTATACTTCATCAGAGCAGCAGGAAGCGCCGCAGCAGGAGGATGCGTTGGTATCTTTATCCTGCAGGGCAATGTTGCCGTATTTCTCGCGGACGAGGTCTTTCAGTTCTTGATCTGTAGGCATTGTAATAAGTTGTTCGTATAATTGCAATATTGCGATATATAAGGGCAAAAAAATATTAGCAGCAACTGCCCTCGGATACGCTGCTATCGAAGAATTTGTCGAAAAGGTTACGGTATTGCATCCAGGTCTTCGGATTGATGCAGTAGCAGATGGAGGTACCTTCCACGGTGCCCTGTATCAGCCCGACGGCTTTCAGCTCTTTGAGGTGCTGGGAGATCGTCGCTTGAGCGAGGCCGAGTTCTTCCACCAGGTCGCCGCCGATGCAGGCGTTGATCTTCACGAGATGCTGCAAAATGGCGATACGGGCGGGGTGCGCCAGTGCTTTGGCCATATTGGCAATGTCGTTTTGCTGTTTGGTGAATAAATCGGTCTTTGTAGCTCCCATAATATTGCAATATTACGATGGATTTGAATTGCCAGCAAACATTTTTAGAATTATTTTTTGAAGTCGAAAAGTCCCTCTGTGAAAATGGTGGTTTTAGTATGAGAATTATATATTCATTAATTGCAGAATAACAATCGTTTAACTATTCATTCAGAGACAAATCCCAATTTTAGTATCCCATATCTGCCATCATTAAAATCAATCCAATATGTCAAGATTTACTGAAAAACCAACGCCTGCGCCCGGCAGTAATACTGGTTCATTCGGACAGGCCACCGCTTACGAACTTTGGGTAACGAAATCTGACCTAAATGAGTTCAAGCAAAATTTAGTTACCGAATTGAAGGGTCTTTTGGAAGGTCAGTTTCCAACTGCGACGAAACAGTGGTACAAAACCCACGAAGTCAAAAAAATGCTCAACCTGTCATTGGGGACAATCCAGCATTTAAGGAGTAGTGGGCGCTTACGTTATACAAAAATCCGCGGAGTTGTTTTATATGAGTATAAAGATATTCAAAGCATGATGGATGCGGGAAGGAAGTAGTTCCGGATAAAAAAAGCTTTTCAATTTCGTTAGATTTGACTATATTTGTAGCTTATAATCAATTAGTTCATTGCATAAAACGTTCAAATACGTCCAGGCCTGAAGGGTAACTCCTCGGGTACCTATGGACGGCAAAATACAACAATCGACTCGTGATGGGTGTTTTCGCTGGAATTGTTCAGATCCCAGCGGGATCACAAAGGTACGAGCAATCGTACCTTTTTTCGTTTTAATCCGTCCAGCAGCGCGGGTTTCACGAAGTATTCGGTACAAGTTTGTTCAAGGATGTTCTAACCGTTCGGTGACCTATTCGGTGACCTGTATTCAGGTCGTAAATTAGGTCCCCTACTGGATGATCGATTCAGCAGTTTTAGGCATTTCGTAACCTAATAACGCGAATGAGATGAAAGTAAATGAACATCTTTCCATTCTCTTCTTCCTGGTGAAGAAAAAATCGGATAAGCAAAACCGTGCGCCTATTTGGGCCAGAATTACCATCGACGGCCTGCGCTCGGAAATCTCTCTCGGCCAAAAGATCCTGCCTGCTTATTGGAACCAGGAGATCGAAAATGTGGACGTCGCGCTCCACCCCAACCCCAAAGACGCAAAGCTCCTCTCCCAAACTATCACGAAGGTGCTGATGGATTTGCAAACCCATTATTTCTTCCTTTGCCAGCAACATGACTACGTATCAGCGGACTTGCTTAAGCGCTCTTACACCGGAACATTGGCGAAGGAAATGGCAGAGCAACAGAAGCCCAAAATCGAACGAACGCTTCACCAAGTGCTCAATTACAAGTACAGCAAACTTGCCCGTCTCGTTAAAAAAGGAGAACGTGCTCCAACCACATTGAAGCGATGGAAAGTTGTGAAAGGGAAAATCCGGGCTTTCCTGAATTTTAAATTCAAAAAATGGGATATCCCGCTTTCTATTATAGAGGAGTCGTTATCCACCGATTTTCTGAATTTCCTACAGGTAGAACAGGATATTAAGAAAAACACTGCTATGAAATACTTGAAGCAGACCAAAGAACTCCTCACCATTGCTGAAAACAAACGTTGGGTCGAGGCAAACCCTTGGGCCAGTTTCAAAACTGTATTGTTACGTGGGTAGACTTCATTCAGCATGTGAACCCGAAATTTGCGAAAGCGGTAAAATTTTTCTTTGAAAACAGAAATTAGGTAGTCTTCAGGATTGGTGTGGGGAGGATAGTTGTGATGACCATATCAAATTTAAATTGGTCACTAATATACAATAATACACCAAGTAGATAATTTAACAACCTGAAAAGGGCTACACTTTTGTAGCTCTTTATGGTTATTGTGTTGCCCTTTTTATAAATTATAAATATGAAAAAGGCGACAAATGAAGAGATGTTTGCGAAAATTTTGAGAATTTGTAAGTAGGGTTAACGATTTGTATGATGAGTTTTTTGAAAATTTTAATTGCGTAGAGATTAGAAATTGGTATCCTATTATACTTCAACCCGGAGATTTCGAAAAATTGAGAAAAGAAGGAAACTTGATTTGAAAGATACCAAAGTCAACTTCATTGAAATCGACTTTGGTCTCTTTTTGGTTTGTGTAGTATAAAAAGTTATGGTGCTATTCCGCTTCAAGAATAAGCGTCTCCCCACGATAATCAGGATCATAATTTAGATTAACTGGAAATCTGGGGTCATCATTTACTATAATTTGAATATTATTCTCTAAAACAAAGAATGGAGTTATTTTAAAATTAGTGAGGATTAGTTTAAAAGAGTCTTTTTCTTTCGCAATTTCATATTTACACATAAACTTACCTCCTCGTTCTATAAAATCCTCCTTAAAGATAAACGTTGGTTGTGGATATTTACCTTGAGGTGGGGGCACTAAAGAGGATTTGAACTTTCTAGATGTCAATATCTGCTTTAGTTCTACTGCTGTCATAAGTTGATGTTTGAGTTGTTTAGGAATAGTTGAGTTTTGTGAACTATTTGGACTCCAAAATTTAAGTAATAAAACCCACCCAAGCCCCAAAGCAATGTAAAAGACAAAAGTGGAGTAACCGAAATCGTTAGATACGCCGATAAAATTTATGACTTTATGGTCGAATCATAATAATAATTTGATGTTTGTAAATTACATTTTGGATTACCATATTTTCCACCAAGGTTTCTTTTTACTTTGAAAAAGGTTTGGCGAGCTCAGTGAGCAAGTCATATTTTTGCGTACAGCCAAATACTTGTTTAATCCGTTATGTTGCGCTTGAGTTGGGTCATACGCCAAACCTAATTGAGGATCGAAAACAAAATACCCTGCAGTTTTTCCAATAATCTTTATATACTCATTTATAAAATGGAAAATCGATTCTGCTTTCTTACTATTTAGATGATATGGAAGATTAAAAGACACCATATCATCATGAATAAATATTTGCAGGTTAAATTCTACTTCAGTATGTTCAATTTCAATAGATTTGAAATCGTCATCTACTTCGCCATCTGATATTCCAAATACTTCAAGATTTGAATTATAGCTCATTAGAGCATTTACAATCGATAATTTCAAATCTGATAATTTTGCACCTTGTACCATATTCTCACGCTCATCCTCACGTTCAATTACAATTTGAGCTTCTTCCACGTCAGGTACACCAATTTTGGATTTGTAACAAAATATATCGTAGCTCACTTATATAAATTGATATTTAATTGTATATGTTTACTATGTATGCAGTTTACTTTTAGATCATAAGTCAGTCATTAGTTATTTTGGAATTTCCCGACATTTTTAATGTTGCCTATGATAATTTGTATTTCGTTTTGATCTTTGATATTGCCTTTTTAATTTCTTTATAAGTATACTTATTCTCGAATTTTGATTGAAGTTTCCCTTCTAAAAAGGAGATGTCTTCTACATTTCCAATTTTCCCTAGGGCTAGTGATGTGGTGCCAGGATGATGATCAAAACCCAGCTTTAATACTTCCCTGGCTTGGTTCTCTGTTAACAATTTAATTAATGCGAGAGGTAGTAACCCGGTTTCTTCATATCCGTATTTATTATCTAAATAGATTTCCCGCACCCAATTATCTATATTCAATGGTGGATTATACTCAATGGCGTCACAAACTTGCCATTTTACCTGTTTGCTTCCTTCATTGAAAATAGAAATAAGAACACGACCGTCATATTTTTCCTTAGTTTCTCTCAAATAGTTCAGCGCACCTTCCTTAAATTTTAGTTTAGGAATCCAATTCAATACAATATCTACAAACTTTTTAGGAAGAGGCTTGACCGCATTGATATAAGCTGTTAAATGAGGGAAGTCCAATTCATCAGGATAGCCGGCTTGCACAAGATCCAATCTTAATCCGTCGTCAGCCATCTCATTATTCAAAATTTCCAGCCTCTCAAGTTCTCGGAGATGATCAAATGGCGGCTGTCGTAACCTTTCCAATCTTCTATCTCTAGCTTCCATATGTTTTATGGTTTTTTATATATAATAATATTGGAATTAGTATGCAGAAATGAGTTCAATCTACAATAGATTGATTTTCAATTTCAAATTTAATTAATTCTCTGAAAATCAAGCTAAAACCTGATAACGGTAACAAATGGCGATTGATTTATAACAGTCTGCAAGGGTTTTGACAACATCACCCCATGAGGGACATATAAATGGAAATTAATTGAATTTGCTTGGGCATACAGTATAAAATCCTTTATTTGGTTAGTTAATGGCACTGTCCTACCTAGTGCATAGTTCTTCACCTCCCCAATTACTAAAGTCTTCATGTTGCTGATAATCATTTCGTCAGGGACTCTAAATTGTGCTGTCTGAGTTAGTGATGGTATCCTTACGGTATTCTGCGTAATGTTATTTGCGTTGAGTCCAGCTTGACCTTGTGCATAAGGTGTTGGCAATGGCCCAGGTGTTACAATTGGAACTGGTTGAATCTCGCGAATAGGTATACTTCCGTTCCAAAAATTTCTACCATTAATTGACGCGACAGTACCGTTAATTGTTCCTCCAGTTAATGCACCAAGTCCAATGCTCAGCAGCCATTGATCACCCGTCATCATCGGGTCGCCAAAGTAAAGTGTGTTACCAATACTCTGTATTGGTGTACTAACAGCTGCACCAGCTGCGCCGGACGCCGCTCCCGAAATAAAGCCGCCGGCGCCCCCCGCAGCACCTCCCGCACCAATAAATGCAGCTCCTCCAGTAGCTCCGCCTATAGCACCTGCAACTGCTCCTATACCAAAAGCTGCAAGTCCATCGCCGAAATTCTTAATCTTGCCTTGAAAGAGTTTTACTCCTAAATTTATACCTCCACCTATTACCGCACCCACTATTGCCCCAACGACAACTTGCACAATCTCCCCATCTGGATCTGTATGAATAATTGGATTATTTACACTATATGAGTAGCGATTGTATGCCTGCGTGCCCCAAGCTGTTGCCACAAATGGATCAGGCGAAAGCATTCTTCCTAATATCGGGTCATACATGCGGCCATTTAGATTCACTAAGCCGAATGAATTATGATGTTCCTGACCGGTGTATCCGCGCATTAGCCAAGAAGGAACCGCAGGTACGTTTGAATACTGCCAGTTTGTTGGATTTCGTCTCCTGCCCCAAGAGTCAAAATTTTGTTGGGCAATGACAAGTCCTGTATTGTCTGTCGCAGCAAGGATTGTTCCTTGGAAATCTGTATGTAAGTAGAATATTTTGTTAGTACCGTTTTTACGTACTATCGCTGCGCAGTAGTCATTTCCTCCAGGGACAAAATGTATTTCTTCTATATCTCCATTAGGGTCGATACGCTTTTCATACATTCCGAAATATATTCTTCTTTCACCT
>CALGRQ010000459.1 GCA_937880795.1 uncultured Dyadobacter sp.
TCAGCCACGCTTGTGATATTGGCCGAAGTTTGGATAGCATGCTCGCGAACCTTTTCCCAATTGACAAGATCTGCGTTCAGGGCCTTTTGCCGAGCAAGGGAAATGGCATATTCAACATAACTCTGATATATTGTGCTATTTGATTTTTTGAGATTTAATGGAAAGGTATAACCTCCCTGTCTCCACTCACCTGTCATGTAATCTTTTTCAATTTTTGCGCAATAGCTAGCCACCATTTTGTCTTTGAATTCGATTCGTAGACTATCACCTGATGAGGTAATTTGAGATGCCTGTAATTCGAATATGGATTGTTGGGGTATGGAAATCTTACAAACCAAAGGTTGAAAAATTGATTCTTTAAAGTCAAAATCCATTGATACTTGCTGGTCGGGCAAGGTTATAGTACCCTTCCACAGCTTATCGTCGAACCTGTCGTCCACCCTTGGTTTACACCCTAAAAATATACTTGCAATAAAATAAATTGCTGCCAGCTTCTTCATGAAATGGATATTTTCTATGTACAGATCACTTTACCTCTTAAAGATACATTCGTTGCTTAAGCATCCAGATTTCAACCGCACCATCAAAAATTCATTTTTAAAATGTATAGGTCGAAAGAAGGTTAAATTTTATCTAAATAATGTATGAGCCAACAGAATGTAAATCACCTAAGTGCGTAGTTTACAATATTGGCTAAATTATCAACAAATGACATGCTTTCTAATATATTTTGCACTACTCCGGCACAATGCCCTTCACAATTTATGTACCTTTACGGCTCATTAAAATAGTATAAAATGCCAGTTCAGAAATTTATCGACGGGGCGCGTGTGAAAGTTAAAAACAATCCAGGAGTTTGGGTTATATTGTCTCATGAGACCGTCCAAAAAGGGTCCACTACCAAAATTACGGGTAAAGTAAAATGCCGCAACACGGAAACAGGTGAGGTGAAATTTTTTAGCCAGAATGCTTGTACGTCGGTGTAAGATTGTAAATTAGAATTGTTTCGATCGTATTTTACTTAACCAGGCATAATTGTTTATCAGGAAATTTATGGTCGACAATTGATCCGGTATTTGCGGAGTCCCATGCCCATAAAAATGGATTACAAACTAAATTGAAATATGACAAAGAAATTAAATCTCCTTGCTCTACTCCTATTGATTACAGCTTCGGCTTTTGCACAATCTACATTTGGTTTAAAGAAAATTGCCCCGTTTAATATCAAACTCACGACAGGACAAACCTATACCGCCTCGCAAATGGCTCCTGGTCCGGCAGTACTGATATATTTTTCACCAGACTGTGATCATTGCCAGTTATTTACGGCAGACTTGCTCAAGAATTACAATGTAGTAGCAAACAAACAGGTCGTAATGGTGACTTTTCAGGATATGAAAATGGTGCAGCCTTTTGCTACGAAATATAAGCTTTCGCAATATCCCAACATCAAAATTGGTACCGAGGGAATGACGTATGGCGTACAACGCTATTATCAAATTCGTTCTTTCCCCTATATTGCCATATATGACAAGGCAGGAAATTTGGTGAAAACTTATGAAGGAGAGCAACCTCACGCCGAGATCTTCAAGACGCTTAAAAATGTAAAATAATTGTTTCGGGAGGCCTTTATGCCTCCCTTACTTAAATCCCATTTACATGAACATCGTTATTATAGGAGGAGGATTTGCCGGTGTTAATCTAGCCCTTTCCCTGGGGAAAAATAAGCAGTATACGATTACGCTGGTAGATAAAAATAATTACAACTTTTTCCCACCACTCATCTACCAGGTGGCAACCGGTTTTTTGGAACCATCAAGTATCAGTTATCCTTTCAGAAAATTGTTTTCTGATCAGCCCAATACGCATTTCCGGCTTGGCAAATTGTTGAAAGTGGTACCCGAAGAGAATAAAGTCGTTTTGTCTAACGGTGAACTGACTTACGACTATTTGGTTTTCGCAACGGGCGCAAAAACCAATTTCTTTGGGATGGAAAATGTTCAGAAGAACTCCACACCCATGAAAACATTGGACGATGCCATAGAAATGCGGAATAAGCTGTTGCAGCAGATGGAGAAGGCTTCTATATTGGAAGATCCGGATGAGATCAGAAAGTTGCTAACTGTTGTAATAGCAGGCGGTGGACCAACCGGTGTTGAACTGTCCGGTATGTTTGCGGAAATGCGAAACGGGATTCTACGAAGGGAATATCCGGAACTTGTCGGAAAAGGCAGTGAGATATATCTGATCGACGGTGGTGATGCGCTGCTATCGCCTATGAGTGCACAATCGCAAAAGGACACCTACGATGATCTGCGCAAGCTGGGTGTAAGAATAATGCTCAAAAGTCGTGTGAAGGATTATGTGGACGATAAGGTGATTTTGGGTGATGGCGAAACGATTGAAACCAAAACGCTTATTTGGGCTGCGGGAGTTACAGCGCATGTATTTGAAGGCTTGCCCGCCGCAAGCTACGCCCGAGGCGGCAGAATGCTCACCGATGAATTCAATCTGGTAAAAGGGACAGCCAATATATATGCTATTGGGGATACCAGCGTTCAGCTTACCGATCCCGGCTTTGAATTTGGTCACCCGCAGGTGGCGCAGGTGGCCATTCAACAGGGGCGCCATCTGGCTAAAAACTTTAAGAGAATCCTGGAAAACGCCCCTTTAATTCCTTTTAAATATAAGGACAAGGGATCCATGGCCATTATTGGGCGGATGAAAGCGGTTGTGGATTTGCCCAGCCCCAAAGTGCATTTTAGTGGAACCATAGCTTGGTTCGCCTGGCTATTCATTCACCTTATCTCTCTGATTACGCACCGAAACAGGGTGCGGACCTTATACAACTGGATGATCGCATATTTTACGAAGGATCAGTCGCTTCGTATGATCATCAAACCTACACTAC
The DNA here is from genome assembly GCA_937880795.1 of uncultured Dyadobacter sp. GTDB lineage: Bacteria > Bacteroidota > Bacteroidia > Cytophagales > Spirosomataceae > Dyadobacter. The sequence continues at coordinate 2,912 of CALGRQ010000459.1, forward strand.
GTCCCGAACAAAAGGACTAGACTATATTTCATAGGGCTGTCAGCTAAGATGTAACATCTACGGACAGCCCTTTATTTTTGTAGACAAGAATTATATTTCCTTATTTCCAGTATTTACTACAACGATTCTGAACTTACCTTCTTTTTAAGAACTTTGGTGAATTCCCGAATCGATTTTTCTTTATCCTTTTTAAAAACATCTGGTAACGCGGTATTCACTTCATCTGTGCTGTATTTGGCTCCCCACAGCGAGAGTTCGACCAAAATAGGAAGCAACGATATACCCTTTTCGGTAAGGGCATACGTAAATCTTGACTTTGGATCGCTTGCAACTGTTTTTGAAATAAAACCGTGTTGGGTTAAAGTCTGTAAGCGGTTGGCAAGAATATTGGTGGCAATCTGTTCGTCGCTATTAAAAAAATCTCCATACGTCGTTTTACCCGCAAAGAGCATATCACGCATGATGAGCAATGTCCATTTGTCACCCAACAAATCCAGACTATGGCTTATGGGGCAGTCGGACCGCTTGTTTATTTCTTTGTCTCCTTTCATCGTGTGGTAATTGGTTAGGAATAAGCAACAGGAACAAACTTATGTGGTAAATATAGCCATTTGGATCGTACTTAAAATCGTTAGGTGCGTCAAAAAATAAGCCAGTTTTTGGTACGATTGTTTTAAGAGTAATAGTTTGAGATCAATTATTTTTTAATCAACATAAAATCCTATATCCTATGAAGGCTGAGGAAATAAGTCTTACTGAAAAGAAGGTTAAGCCGGTTGTTGATATGCTTAACGACTATCTGGCAACATACCACGTACACTATCAAAAACTAAGAGGGTGCCACTGGAATGTGAAAGGACAGAATTTTTTTACGCTTCATGTAAAATTTGAAGAGTTATATACCAATGCGCAACAAACCATCGACGAAATTGCAGAGCGTGTGCTGACATTGGGAAAGTCTCCGTATAGCCGTTTTGCCGATTATATTAAGGAATCCAGCATTAAAGAGGTAAATACCATTGGCATGAAGGATATGGACATGGTGGAGGCTATTTTGGGTGATATGTCCAAGCTTATAGAAATGGAACGTGATTTGTTGGAAGCAACCGACAAAGCCGGCGATGACGGTTCCAATGATATGGTAAACCGCTTTATGCAGTTTAAGGAGAAGAATACGTGGATGCTCCGATCCTTTACCGGGAAGAAATAATTACATACATCATTACAAAAAATGCCATTCCACAAGAGGAGTGGCATTTTTTGTGGGTTACGAGTGTGTTTTTGCTATACGTTAAAAATAACCGTGCGTATCTACTTCGCCGTATTTGAGCGCAATTTCCAATCTTTTGGTCATGAATACGCCTCCGGTGGCCATAATACTTACCAGGTTATCCCCTTTTTTTAAAGCATCAGAAGGAACGATGTAGGCATACATTTGTTCGCCTTCCAATAAACCTTTCTGACGATCATATTTTGCGGGATACTCCGTTTTTTGGAGTGTAAGGCGCTTTCCATTTACTTCCACATCAAATGGAGCCTTGCGGTCGTTTCGGATAAAAAGAATGGATTCCATCGGTTTCGTTGCGTTAACATCGTCTCCTACATATACAGAAGCTGTACTTTTTTTACCCCGGCCACAACCCATCGGTAGATCCGTTACCTGCAATACGCGATAAGCTGGTGTGGTGCCATCGGAGGCACAGAAAATCTTATTGCGGTTTTCTAAGGTTTTTAAAGAGCCTAGTTCTTTCAATAACGACGGAGCAGCATACCGGCACGACAAGCCACCCTCTGTCGTAACAATTTTTTCGCCATTGATCCGCTTATAAAAATCAAAATAGTAATTAAATAAGTGGATTCCATCGCCCTGATTAAGTAAATGAGAGGCCATGCCCTTGTACATGCCGTGGGTATAAAATTCGAATGGTGTATAGCCACCGGCATCAATAGTTCCATATACGGGTATCTGAGGATGATTTAAATCGGCTTTAAATTTAGCGACGGGTGTTGCCGTTTCACCAGGCCAGTGTGCGCCTATTGAAATAAAGTCGATAAGGCCCATAGATGCCCATTTTTTTACATCCAATCCCTTTTGCATACATCCTTCCATGGTAATAGGAACCCTTACCGATAGGGTTAAACGTTTTCCTCTTTTTTTACCTTCTGTATCCAGTTTACGGCGTACATTTTGAACCATTGCTGTCATCAAATGGGCATTTTGTTGGGCTTCCTCAGGTTTAAAGAATACGGCAAAGCGCATAAAATCCAGGTCAAAGCCGTCCATCATGTCATACTTTTCAATTTGTTCATGGATCAAATTGAGCTTATAGGTTCGTACTGCTTCATGTTTAAAATCCAGCGCATTGCTGCTGTTGTAACCCTGAGCATCTTTTCCCAACCAGAATTGCGGATTTTGAATCCAGAAATCAGGATATACCCAAGCACAAAACTGCGTTGTATCGGCAAAATGCAAGTCATTCATCCGAAAAGTTACGATGGCTTCCAATCCATTCTTTTTCGCCCGGTTAAGCGAGGCAGCTATGACGTCGGTTCCTGCCGCTTCCAGGTTTTTAATATTTCTGTGATATTTTTTCCAGGCAACAACAGTTTCCGGCTTACTGTTACAGGCCAATTTTCCGTCGAGATCGTCGCAAAAAGTTCTGGCATATTTTGATTTGTAGTATACAAAATCGCTTCCTGTGTTCATCATAAATGTCGTAACCTGAGAACCGGAAACCATGTCGACGTAGTTGTTGATATCTGAAACATCAAGCGGTTTGTTCAGATCAAACCAGTTGTTGCTGAGCGCATCTGTGCCATCATTATTATGAATGATTCTGAATTTTGGTGATTTCTTGGTAGGTGGTGTTGAAAAACCTGTTTGGCAACAAGCGATAACTAAACAAAAAAGTAATTTGAACTTCATTAGGTAGTAAAAAATGGTTAGGAAGTTGAAAATGGAAATCGAACCAATCGATAGTTTTGAACAAACTTACCAAAATGAAATAGCATTTCCCCGGACCACAAAGTTCAAATCCCTGTTTGGGTGAAATATTGAGGTTATATACCGCTATAACCTCTACGATTTTAGGACACGTTTCGCTTCGCTTGCAGAAAATGGCGGTGGGTATGGGTAACGAGGAATTGTAATATATCGCCAGTCGACAAAGTAACCCATGATG
>CALGRQ010000460.1 GCA_937880795.1 uncultured Dyadobacter sp.
TTTATAGTAGGTGTTGGGCTGATCGGGGGAACCTTGCTTGGACAAATTCAGAATCAAACGCAATATTTACGGGAGGAAAAACTACTCAATTTAAATATTGCCGGACTTTCGAATACTAAAAAAATGCTACTGGATCCGGACGGAATCAGTACGGATCATTGGCAAGAAAGAGTGGCAGAAGAAGGTGTAAAAACCAGTTTGCCGGCGTTTGTACAACGGATGATTGAGCTCAATTTGCCAAATAGTGTTTTTGTAGACTGTACGTCCGACAAGGATATTGTACAATATTACAACATGCTCTTGGATGCGAGTATATCGGTTGTTACGCCCAATAAAGTAGCTAATTCTGGTACATATGCGGAATATGTGGCTCTGCAAAGAACAGCTCTGAAACGTGGTGTTAAATTTCTATATGAAACCAATGTGGGTGCTGGCTTACCAATTATTAACACCATTCAGGGATTAATGGCCAGCGGTGATAAGTTCTTGAAAATCGAAGCCATTCTTTCCGGGACATTGTCATTTATTTTCAACTCTTTCGGTCCGGGTGTTCGTTTTGTTGATGTGGTGAAGGAGGCAAAGGTTAAAGGTTTTACAGAGCCAGATCCAAGAGACGATTTAAGTGGTGCTGATGTAGCGCGTAAAATTCTTATTCTGTCGAGAGAGGTGGGTGTAGCGCTCGAATCTTCGGATGTACACGTAGCACAACTCTTGCCGGATAACTGCCTGGCTGCACCTACGGTAGATGCTTTCTTTGACGAACTAGTCGTATCCGATAACTATTTCGCTAAGCTTCAGGCTGATGCAGATGCCAAGGGAGAAAAGTTAAGATACATTGCTACTCTTGAGAATGGCAAAGCCGTGGTTGAATTGCGTACGGTGGATGCCGCACATCCTTTTTATACATTATCTGGAAGCGATAATATAGTTTCTTTCACTACGGAAAGATATAAAGACCGCCCTTTGGTCATTAAAGGACCTGGTGCTGGTGCAGAGGTTACCGCTTCGGGTGTTTTTGCCGACATTATGAGTATCAGTAGTTATCTGGGCTAAGAAGTTACAAAGGTTTCGAAGGAAAAATATTTTTGTTGTGAATTATATAAAAGCTTTTGCACCTGCAACCGTGGCTAATGTGGCCTGCGGCTTTGATATTTTTGGTTTTGCGATTGAGGAACCGGGAGATACCGTAGAAATATGGCGTCGGGACGAACCAGGGATTGTTATTAAAGAAATTACAGGAGATGAAGGAAGACTACCGCGTATTGCTGAAAAAAACGCAGTGACCGTTGTAATGATTCATCTGTTGAAACACCTCGGCATGACTGATTTTGGTTGTGAAGTGGCTCTACATAAAAATATGCCTCTTGGGAGTGGGATGGGATCCAGTGCGGCAAGTGCGGTGGCTGGTGTAGTTGCGTTGAACGAGCTATTGGGTGCCCCTTTGTCTCGTCAGGAGTTGCTTCCTTTTGCCATGGAAGGAGAGCGTATTGCATCTGGTTCTGCGCATGCCGATAACGTAGGGCCTTCCTTATTGGGCGGTTTTGTCGTGATTAGAAGTTATACGCCTCTGGATATTTTTACCATTCCTGTTCCTACGGATTTATATTGTACGTTGGTACACCCCGATATCGAAATTAACACCAAAGATGCCCGCTATATACTTCGTGATGAGGTGTCCTTGAAAAATACGATTGCGCAAATGGGTAATGTAGCGGGGTTGGTGGCAGGTTTGATGAAAGCGGATTATGGTTTGATCAGCAGGTCTATGGTAGATGTCATTATAGAGCCAGTACGGTCCATTCTTATCCCCGAATTCAAGGAGGTGAAACGTGCCGCAATCGAAAATGGAGCTTTGGGTTGCAGTATATCCGGGTCGGGGCCATCCATGTTTGCATTGTCGCAAGGAATGGACAATGTGCGGAAAGCAGGTATAGCCATGCAGGATACTTTTGCGCGGGTGGGTATAGAGTCGTCCATGCATCTATCGGCGATTAATCAAGGAGGTGCAACCATTTTAGAGAAAAAGGGGTGAAATAATAGAAAAAGACTTTTTTTACCCTTTGTGAACTTTCTTAAATGGTAGAGACGTTTCTATTTTACAATCAAAAAAAATACATTGATTATGGTAACTGTAAGCGAAGCAGCCAAGAATAAAATTGTTGAGTTACGTAATGCCGAAGGCCATCAGGATGATTATCAAATTCGGGTTGGTGTCTTGGGTGGAGGATGTTCGGGCCTTACATACAATCTGGAATTTAATTCGGAATCACAGCCGAATGACATGGTTTTTGAAGATAAAGGAGTGAAAATCATTGTCGATAAAAAAAGTATACTTTATCTGGCCGGCACTGTTTTGGAGTTTTCCGACGGCCTTAATGGTAAAGGTTTTCAATTTGTGAATCCAAATGCGACAAGAACTTGTGGCTGTGGCGAAAGTTTTGCCGTATAGTCCTGTTTTTTATATATAATTTGCAGAAACGCGCCGTGATTTATTGCGGCGCGTTTTATTTATACAACAGAAACCAGTTAATTTGCGACCGCTATCCAAGTAGAGTGCTCCACTGTGGTACTTACACTATACGCAATTTTAAATATTAGAAATTAATGAAACCAACACTTTTGATTTTAGCTGCTGGTATTGGCAGTCGTTATGGAGGTATTAAACAGCTTGATCAGTTTGGCCCCAATGGAGAGACCATCATCGATTATTCTTTGTTTGATGCCATAAGAAGCGGTTTTGGAAAGGTCGTGTTTATTGTACGTGAAGAAATTCGTGAAAGTGCCGAAGCCATTTTTGCTCCAAAATTGAAAGGTAAAATTGATTTTGATTTTGCCATTCAGGGAGTACAATCCTATGTTCCCGAAGATTTGGGAAAGGTAGAGCGCGTTAAACCATGGGGTACTGGGCATGCCACGCTTTGTGCCTGGACAAAGACCGAAACGCCTTTTGCCGTGATCAATGCCGATGATTTTTATGGAAGAGAGGCATTTGAAACAATGGCTAACTTCCTTCAAAATGATATAAATGAAAATCAACATGCCATGATCGGATACGAGTTGAAACGTACCCTATCTGAAAACGGAACCGTATCCCGAGGCATATGTGTTGAAAGAGCAGATCAAAATCTGGAATCTGTGGTGGAGCGTACCAAAATTTTTGAGAAAGATGGGGAAATCTATTTTGAAGAAAATGATGTGCTCACCGAATTGGCGCCAGAAACTCCTGTATCAATGAACTTTTGGGGTTTTAAGCCTTCTATGTTCCCGATTACAAAGGATCTGTTTGAAGTATATGCCAGAGAGAATCTGAATACGCCTAAGGCAGAGTTTTACATTCCGACCGTGATGACACACATCATCAAAAGCGGCTTGGGCGATTGCCGGGTATTCCGCAGTTCTTCCGACTGGTTTGGAGTTACCTATCCGGAAGATAAGCCTACAGTACAAGCTGCATTATCACCATTGCACGAAAACGGAGAATATCCGGCTAAACTTTGGGAATAACTTAGGGAATGGCTTGCTGTACCTAAATTATCAGGGATAGTTTATATATAAAAAATGCCTAATGAGTCGCTCACTAGGCATTTTTTATATATTATAGGTTACGGTAATTACTGATTATTTCTTCACCAAAGCCTCCATCATTCTTTCAGCCAAAAACTTGTTTCCTTCCTCCGTTAAGTGAACACGGTCGGTTGTCAACACTCCTTTTTCTTTATTTTCAGGATTATTAGCCAATAAGTAGTCGCCAAAATACTTTCTAAGATCGCACAATTCTACATTGTTTTTAGTGGCAATATCCCGGATCAACTTTGAATAATAATTCAGATCACCATCTTGTGGGTTGGAGTTGTCGTTGCGTTCGCCGATTACCGTTGGTGTACAAACGATGATACGAATATTTTGCGCTTTCATTTTCCGTATCAGAGCGTCATAAAATTTCACGTATTTATCCGCATCCGTGCCGGTTCCGTGGGAGGTCTTATGCCACACATCATTGATTCCCACATATATAAAAACTACATCAGGCTTTTTAGAAAGTACATCGTCTTCCAACCGTAGATATAAATCGTAAACTTTGTTTCCACCTATACCTGCACCATGGAGCTGATATTGTCCCGACTGACCCTTGGCTTTCAGCATTTCGGTCATTTTGGTAATATACCCCGTGGGGTTTACACCTGCCTGTGTGATGGAATCGCCAAAGAAAATTACTTTTAAGGGTTTGTCTTGGCGCATGGCTAACAATGGAAGGGCGATCAGAGCTATTTGAAGCAGTTTATACAGTCGTTGCATAAAAATTGAGTTTAGTTTTTGGAAAAAGACGTATTGTTTTGAAAGTTACCCGGAAGTCACTTGATGTGAGAAGGCTTATCCCCTTCCGGAAATGATAAGTTTAAATGAATCAGATTAAGGATCAAGCGGTTTGATTAAAGTAGGGTCGAACTGGTAGGGAATTGTAAACGAGTCACCGGCCTTGAAATCCATTGATTCAGTCCGGGCGCGTTTAAAGGTAAATATCTGATGGTTAATTAATGCGGCAATTTCCCGGAATTTTTCATGATCAGTTACAGAAATAACTTTACCGTATAGAGCCGGAAGGTCGTTCGTCATTTGCTTAGGATTATATACCTCGGTTGGGGTGCCATATTTTGTCACTTTGCCCTGCTCCAAAACGATAAGATGGTTCGCTAGTCTGAATATTTCGGCCAAATCGTGGGTTACAATGATCATCGTAAAACCATATTTTCTTTGAAATTTAAGCAACAGATCCTGCAAGTTACCGCGCATAGTACTATCCAAAGCCGACAAAGGTTCATCGAGTAGGAGTAAATCGGGTTTACGAACCAAGGCTCTGGCAAGGGCAACCCGTTGTTGCTGACCACCCGAAAGTTGGTTTGGTTTTCGGTCTGCCAGTTGTTCCAGTTCGATGGTGTGAAGCAGATCTTCCACGATTGAACGATCGGTTCCCTTTTCCAGGGCAAATAGTAAATTTTGTGCAACAGTTAAATGCGGAAACAAGGCGTAATCCTGAAAAACAAAGCCAATGTTGCGATGCTGTACGGGCATGTTAACGCGAGACGATGCGTCAAACCAGGTCTGCCCACGGTGACGTATATATCCCGATTCAGGAGTGCTTAAACCTGCAATTTGGCGAAGCAACGTCGTTTTCCCGGAGCCGGAAGGACCGGTTACCGCTAATATACTTCCCCGTGGAACCGATATAGTGATTTCCATAGGTAGCTTTCCATGAGCGGAATTGAGTGTATGACGGATGGCTATATCAAGCAGGTTCTCGGACACGAAGCAGGTTGTTGTTAATGGAGTAAACGACGAGTAATATGGCAAAGGTAATGACAAACAAGACGAGCGCGTACTGGTTCGCCAGGGTATAATTGAGCGCTTCTACCTCATTGTAAATTGCCACAGAAGCTACTTTGGTGACCCCGGGAATATTACCGCCAATCATCAAAACCACACCAAACTCACCCACGGTATGCGCAAAGGTGAGTACGAAAGCGGTTAATATGGCTGGTTTGCAATTGGGTAGCAATACTTTATAAAATGTCTCAAATTTTCCTTTGCCCAGTGTATAGGATGCTTCCTGTAATGATTTGGGTAACGATTGAAACCCTGCTCTTAGCGGATACACCATAAAGGGCAAACTATAAATCACCGACGCAATGACCAAACCTGGGAAGGAAAATACAAGCCTGATGCCTATTGTTTCTTCTACCCAGGCACCGAACCAGTAGGAGGGACTAAAGGCGAGTAACAGGTAAAAACCGATCACGGATGGTGGTAGTACCAGCGGCATGCCGATCATCGCTTCAATAATTCCTCTTCCTTTAAACTTTCCAAATGCCAGCCAATAGGCAATAGGGAATGCGATCACCAATAAAATGATGGAAGTGATGAAGGCTAGTTTGAAAGTGAGCAGAAGCGGTTGCCAATCCATTGTAGGAATTGAATAGGTAATTATTTCAGAAACTGGTTCAGCATTTATTTGTAGCCGTATTTTTTGAAAATAGATTTAGCTTTGGCAGAATACAGAAATTGATAGAAGGCCTCACTGGCATCTTTTTTAGGAGAAGTTTCGCTGTGTTTGAGTAAGATAGCAGCCTGGTCTATCGGCTTGTATAGGGCAGAGTCAATCACAACCCAGTTGCCTTTGCCTTTCATTTCCGGAGAAAGTACAATGGATAACGCATTGAACCCCAGTTCTGCTGAACCCGTTGAAATATACTGTGCTGTTTGCGCAATACTTTCTCCATATACCAATTTATCTTTAATTTTTGCAAACCCATTTTGTTTCTCTAAAATCTCCATAGCAGCTTCACCATAGGGTGCCAAACGAGGATTGGGTAGCGCTATTTTCTTGATGCTGTCGCTTGCCAGAATATCAAGAGAAAGTTGGGCAGCAGGCATATCCTTCGACCACAACACCAATGTGCCCTGAGCATACACTTTTGGTGCATCATCGGCCCCTCCCTGAGCAAATATTTCTTGTGGATATTTGGTGTCGGCTGATACGAACACGTCAAAAGGTGCTCCTTCTCTGATTTGGGTGGTTAGCTTTCCCGAAGAGCTTACCACAATTTCAACCTGTTTTCCCGTTTCTTTTTCGAATTCCGATTTAATTTCTTGCATCACATATTGCACATTGGCTGCCGTAGCCACAATGATTTTGTCAGAGGGCTTAGAGCAACCCGTCGCCAATAGGACCAATAAAGTGAGGTGGAGTATAATCTTCATGTTGCTAATTTAAGGCATTAATAAGAATTCCTTGCTTTCAAGGCCCTGGGGTTTTGGGGATCAAGCATTTTTTGTACGGTAGAAATTTTGGAATACCTAAAAAAACAAATGGTAATGAGATTGGTCGCATGACAGCTCGTGTTTTAAAAAGTAGTAAATTGCGCGCCGTTTGACGTCATTTTCAAATGAATACATGCCAACGTCAAATGTTATTTTGTAATTAGTTGAACGTAATGATAATACAAACTGCACAGCGTACGCGACAGACTTCGGAATACTATTTTTCCGTAAAGCTGGCCGAAGTGCGTAAACTTATCGCGGAAGGGCACGATGTAATTCATATGGGTATTGGAAGCCCGGATATGATGCCCTCGGAAGAAACCATTGAAACCCTATCGGAAGCGGCCCGTAAGCCAACTGCCCATGGTTATCAACCTTATACAGGTACAGTTTCTTATCGCAATGCGATTGCAGCTTTTTATCAAAAAACATATGGAGTTACACTCAACCCAACTTCTGAAATATTGCCTTTAATAGGCTCAAAGGAGGGTATTACGCATATATCGCTTACTTTCCTGGATCCGGGAGATGAAGTGCTGGTGCCCGAACTGGGTTATCCGGCATACCGTGCGGTAAGTAAAATGGTGGGTGCAAACGTGATAGAATATCCTTTGCGGGAAGATTACGGTTGGCAGCCCGACTGGCAGGCTATGGAAAAGTTGGTGACGCCCAAGACTAAAATCATGTGGCTCAATTATCCACATATGCCTACCGGAGCACCGGCAACGATGGAATTGTTTGAACAGGCGGTTGCATTTGCGAAAGCACATCAGATCTTACTTTGTCACGACAACCCTTATAGTCTTGTGCTAAACAAAAAGGCGCCTATTAGTTTATTGTCGGTAGAAGGTGCAAAAGATGTTGCCATCGAACTTAATTCCATGAGCAAGTCGCACAACATGGCAGGCTGGCGCATGGGCTGGTTATCCGGTGCAAAACCCTATATCGATGCTGTCTTGACAATAAAGAGTAACGTCGATTCGGGGATGTTCTGGGCCATGCAGGAAGCCGCGGCTACGGCATTAGGTAATAGTGATGCCTGGCACGCCAAGCGAAATGCAGTTTACCAGGGGCGATTGGAAGCGGCGGAGGCATTTCTGAGTACCATTGGTTGTACCTGGGATAAGACGCAGGAAGGCATGTTCCTTTGGGGGAAACTACCAGACTCGGTCGAATCTGCTGAGCAACTGGTGAATTCGTTACTGATAGAAAAGCACGTGTTTATAGCACCAGGGTTTATTTTTGGTCCCAAAGGGCAGCGTTATATCCGACTTTCGCTGTGTATACCAAAGGAGCGCATATGGGAAGCCGTAGAACGGATAAAAGGTTTGTGATAAAGGTTGGTATACCGCAATAACAAGTGTTTGGAAATACAGAAGTGGGTAGTTCTAGACTATAATTAGTTAGAAAAATGATTATAAGTATAATAGGCGTTGGTTTGCTGGGAGGCTCGTTTGCACTGGCACTTCGCGAAAAATATCCGCACATTAAATTTATAGGTGTGGACAATTCGGTGGTAAATCAGAAAATTGCTCTGGCTAAAGGTATTGTCGATGAAATTGCCACCTTGGATGAAGCCTTACAGGTATCAGAATTGAATGTATTGGCAACCCCAGTAGATGTGATTACCACTCTTCTTCCGTATATGCTTGATCGCCTGCCGGCAGGAAGAACGATTATGGATTTGGGGTCCACCAAGGAGCAAATTTGCAAGTTGATCGAAAACCATCCTCATCGCGGGCAATTTGTGGCAGTCCACCCCATGGCTGGTACCGAGAATTCAGGTCCGGGAGCGGCATTTAAAGAGCTTTTGGATCAAAAAAATGTGATTATTTGTGATAAGGAAAATACACATCCCGATGCAAGCGGGCTTGTGGAGGCCTTTTTGCGTGATGTAGGGATGAAAATTCATTACATGACACCCGTAGAGCATGACTTGCATTTGGCATATGTATCGCATTTAAGTCACATTAGTTCTTTTGCCTTGGGGCTGACAGTGCTCGATAAGGAAAGAGACGAACGGGCCATTTTTGATATGGCAAGTACCGGGTTTTCTTCAACCGTACGTTTGGCAAAAAGCTCACCTCAAATGTGGGCACCCATCTTTGATCAGAATAAAGAGAATGTATCCAAGGCATTGGGTGACTATATTGAGCTGCTGAAAAAATTCAAAGTGGCCATTGATGAAAAGGATATGAATACAAGCTTGTCCTTTATGAGTAAGGCCAATGATATTGGCAGGATTTTAGCGGGTATAGAGAAAAAATAGTCACAAGTCATAACAGAAGCAAAAAAGCTGCCAGCCAAGGATTGTAGTCCTTAACTGGCAGCTTTTTCACGTTTAAATCTTTTTTAAAGAGGTTTCATAATGCCCAATTCTCTTTTTTCCTTCCAGCGACCTCTGGTAAAATCAGGGAATTTCACTGGGGCACTACCTTTGGTAACAGATAATTCAGACAAAGGTATCACTGAGCTCCAAGTGGCTGCGTCGTATACGTCCATATCCATCGGACGACCGTTGTTCAGGGCGTCAACGATACGGTATATCAGTACAAAGTCCATACCACCATGGCCACCGTTCACTTCAATTTCTTTTTTCAGTTTATTCCAGATAGGATGCTTGTATTTGCTTTTATACTCGTTATAATCGGCTTCTTTCAGAAAATCATGCCCCTTGTCCAGAATGGATAATCGGCTTGGGTAGCCTTGATGAAACGCATGGGTTCCGGCCAGAGCGTTGATCCGGTCGTAAGGTCTTGGCGTAACAATATCGTGCTTCAGCGTAATCATTCGCCCTTTATTGGTTTTGATCATCGAGGTATTCATATCACCATGCTTGATTCTTCCGTTGAAGTTGGCGTAGGGGTGATCCGCTGGTAATTTTTTCATGCCTTCGGATAGCGACGCCTCCAGACTACTCATCGAAACAATGCTTTCAAAACGGTCGCCACGAAGAATTTCCAGATATTGCGCCACAGGCCCCAACCCGTGCATAGGATAGAGGTTACCATCGTGGGCAATGTTTTCTTTTAATCTCCAAAACTCGTAATAGCCTTTGGTACTCAACATGTAGTCCAGCAGGTTGTGAATATAGGCAGCTTCGGCATAGGTTAGGGTTCCAAAAACACCCTGCTGAACCATATTGAGCAACCACAGTTCCTCGTCGCCGTAGCAAACGTTCTCCATCATCATGCAGTTGCGTTGCGTGGCTTCTGCCGTATTTACGAGCTGCCAGCATTCATCCAGGGTTAATGCGGCAGGCACTTCAATCACGACGTGCTTTCCTTGCTTCATGGCATATACCGCCATTGGTACGTGATCTCTCCATGGCGTAGCAATTACAACCAGATCTATATCGTCCCGTTTTACCATCTCTTTCCAGGCATCTACCTTTCCAGAATAGGCTACGGCATCCTGTCCTTTCGCTTTCAGATCACTCACTGACTTCTCAGCGCGCTCCGGCATAATATCACATACGGCGGTTACTTTGGCTTTATCCGGGAATAAAGCGGCAAATTGCTTTACATGTCCACTTCCTCTTGCTCCTGCTCCGATCACAGCCACTTTAACCTGTTTAATAGGTGCCACCTTTAAGTCGATTACAGACTTTCCTGTTGCAGGAGGCGCATTAAATTCGGGATAATTCGTGCCATCCGGAATAATTGGATTTTGGTTGGAAAGGCTATAAAGCCCCATGCCACCCAACAAACCTTTTTTGATAAAACTTCTACGTTCTTTACCTGAATTCATGGATCGATCTATTTATAAGAATGATATGGATTGCCACTGGATGAGCAGTTTGAAATTTGTTATATAAACGCACAGTGGGTGATTGTAATTATTCGTCCGGAGTTTCCGTATTTGTACCTTCTCCCACTTTGATTAGATAGGCTTTTCCACCCACCTTTTCAATGGCCTCAGCCACTTTTTCGGGGTTTTCGGGAGCGTAGGCAAACATACACCCTCCGCCTCCTGATCCATTTATTTTAGCACCAAACGCACCTGCACCAAGCGCAGCGTCTATCATGGCATTAATCTTTGGAGTTGAAACCTTTTTGGCATCTCGCAAACTTTCCTGATGAATGGAAAGTAGCTGACCAAATCGACGGTGGTCAATATCATTGTTTTTAAGCATAGCCAAAGCTTCTTTAAGTACGTCCCGATCAGACAGGTTACCTTTAAGCAATATATATTCCGACTCCGTCAGTAAATCCTTAAATTGAGCTGCCTGATCGGCTGGATAATCGTGTAACGAAAACTCAGGGTATACCTTTTTGATTTTAGCAATTGCATCGAGCATGCCATATTTTACATGCTTCAAGACCCCCAACGTATCCTTTGCTTGTAAAGAATCTCCTAAAACGAAGGTGCCTAATCTTGGCTGAAACGATTCAAGTTTAATAGCTGGGGTGGATTGCAGGTAAATGACACCACCCACCGCGGTTGAATAGTGATCCATCATTCCGCCCGGTTCTCCAAATTCAAGTACTTCGGCACGGTAAGCCAGCTCTCCCAGTTCGGCACGCGTTTTAGGAGCGGGGGTATCCGCCACGTTGGTCAGAAAGTTAATCCAGGAAACGAGTAATGCCGATGAGCTGGATGTTCCGGAGTTAATTGGAATATTGCCGTGAACGTTTACTTCAATTCCTTTTGAAAACCGATATCCGTCGCGCACCAGAATATTGATAGCGCTTTTAAAGTAATCGCGCGGACTTGTATATGGTATATTATCGACCAGCTCGAAAGATTCCTTTTCGTTAATATCAGGTAGGTGTATAACAACCTGATTGTCGCTTCGGTATCCACCCGTAATGGTAATACGGCGCGATATACCTGCCGCAATAACCGGTAAACCCAGGTAATCCTGATGTTCACCAAACAGACATATCCGACCTGAAGCCGAGGCGGTCAAGATGGGAGTGACTGTATGGTTGTATGGTGTTGAATGATTTATCGTCGAATGGTCGGAGCTCATGAACTAAGGTTAAATGACTAATTAATGGATAAAATAATTGGTATAGGAGTGATTGGCATTAAATAAATAAACGATCCGTTACCACAAAAGGTGTACGGATCGTTCATGTATGTTTCTTAAGATTTGGATCGCTTTGCTTCCATAAAACAGGCACCGGCAATAAGAGCAACCAGCAGTATGGAGCTAATCAAATCTACTTTCTTGCCGGTAGTTACGGAGATAGGTTCAAATTTGAAAACAATAGTATGTTTTCCTGCCGGAACGCGTAGGGCTCTCAATACGTAGTTGGCTCTCAGTAAATCGGCTGGTTTGCCGTCAATAGTTACTTGCCATTCATTACGCACATTATAATATATTTCCGAAAACACAGCCAATCCTTCTGCTTGTGAATTGCTTTCATAAACCAGTTCGTTGGGCTTATAGCTGGTTAACGTAATGCGGTCGGTTGAATCCTTTTTCAAGGTGAGACCTTGTAGCTTATCCTGAAATTTCTGATCAATAACCGCTTCTTGTTTCGTGTTTAACGAATCGAGCGCTGCCATTTCGGCATCGGCATTGGGTACAAGTTTAACACGTTGTACAAACCATGCATGTCCATTGGCTTCCGGGTTGGGTTGTGCAATTTTATTGCCTTGCTGGTCGCCGGTGATGATATACTTGGCATTCAGCATGTTTAGTATACCCGGGTTTGCATTTGCTTTCGAAATTTGACGTTCGAACAACTCCTGGTAACGACGAAGTTTAGCTCCGTGATACCCACCCAGCGATTTATGGAAATACGATGCATCGGCACTGTTAAACGGACCTTGTGGATTTGCCAGATCAAGAACCTTATAATTTGGATCCGGATCTTTCATGATTTGTTCGTCTGCGGCACTAGGAGCCTGTTTTGCCTCTGCCGCAAAACTGGTCACAAAATCGTCGTTGTTTAAATAGCGTTTGTCAATACCGAACATATCCACAATCATCAGCAAAATCAGCGAAGCATATAGCAATACGGGTTTGATCTTATCCTTCATCCACAGCCAAACCAGCCCGGCTGTCAACAGGATAAACAGAAGTGTTCTGAATGCGTCGCTGCGCATTAAACTAGCTCTGTCCTGTACGATAGAGTTCACAATTTGCTGGGCAAAGTTTTTATCCTGGGTCATTTGGGCAAAACTCTCAACGATTTGCGCGTCCTTGGATGATTGAAAGGTAAAGAATAGGGTGGGCAACAACGCCATGATGAGCGTAAGACCACCGGTAATTCCCAAAGAAATCAAGAAAGGCTTTTCCAATTCTTTCCAGGTAATTTTCTTTTGCACGATTTTGGTTAATGCCAAAACGGCGAGGGTAAGCATGAGCATTTCCGCCAAAGAAATAACCATGGTAACCGCCCGGAATTTGTTAAACAGGTAATTGATTCCGGCTACTGTTTTTCCCCAAGCCCACACGATATATAACAGCGTGATGCCGACAATCCACTGCTTCACTCTGGTTTTTACAATGAATATACCCAGTACAAACAGGAAGAAAACCATAGCACCAAGGTAGTAGGGGCCACCCATAATCGGTTGTTCTCCCCAGTAAAGCGGTAATTGCTGCACCACGTTCTGGGCCGTAGCAGCGTCTACGCCACGTCCGACAAGTGTTTTGTAAGTTTCTGAGGTATTACTCAATGGGCCATAGGACGTACCTCCATAGGCATTGGGAACCACCAATGTTAATATTTCGCCGATTCCATAGCTATATGTAAAGGCATATTCTTTATCAAGTCCATCTTGTTTTTGCGTAGGAGTAGTTGACGTTAATTCTGACTTTCCACGAATGGTTTCTTTGGTATAGTCCGATGCGTTCCATAATCTGGTCGTATGAGAACCAACCGCTAAAACAGCAGCGAAGGCCAATCCACCCAAAATAAAAGTAAGGTCTTTAATGGCTCCTTTTTTAATGAGTGCGATACTTTCTATTAATACAAGAACCGCAATTCCAACCCCCAGATAATAGGTGATTTGGACGTGGTTGGCATATAGCTCTAAGGATAAGAACAGAGCAGTAACCGCAGCGCCGGTGAGCCAATGTTTTCTGAACGCCAGAAAAATACCGGCCAAAACGCCCGGGGCATACATCACCGCAATGATTTGAGAGACGTGTCCGGCTTCCAGATTAATGATATTGAAAGACGAAAAGGCAAAGGCGATGGCACCCAGCGCGGCAATCCAACCGCTTGCCCCTAGCACCATGAAGAGGATATAAGCACTCACCAGGCCTGTGAGTAAATAATTGGCCGGGGCAGGTAATATTTTATTGACGCCCTGCCCGATTTTGGTGGGTAAGCTGGTGGAATAATCTGTTCCTACCATATAGGCGGGCATACCGCCAAACATACTATTTGTCCATTGCGACCATTCTCCCGTTTTTTCGTGATACGTAACCACCTCTCTGGATGCAGCTCTGGCCTGTTGATCATCATGCATATTTAACTTTTTGCCTTGCAGCACCGGAGATACATAAGCAATAGATAAAAGTATGAAGCCAATGACGGCAATCACATGGGGCCATAAACGCTGCCAGGAGAACAAATTTTTCATTTTATTAATATTAAGCTGAATTCGTCTTTTAAAGTAATGGAATATAAATGGGTATTATTTTACAAATATGAGTTTTCAATCAGGAATAGTTGATATATAGTAAATTTTTGACTGTTAATTTTTTGTTACTACACACAAATATAAAAGTATTGATATAGGATTAAGATGTTAAAATTGAATCTTCTTTTGGTAATTTTTTAAGAGAATTATGAAATAGGTCTTATATTTTAAGAAAATACCAAATAAATTTGCAGAAATTGTACCTTTAAGGTTAAAAAGAAGTATCAACAGATAGAAAGAAGTAACTCGTATATAAATGAAGAGAATTGGAGTTTTTACCTCAGGAGGCGATGCACCAGGCATGAATGCGTGTATCCGGGCTGTTGTTAGAGGGGCTGTTTATCATGGAATAGAGGTTTATGGTATAAGAAGAGGCTACAATGGAATGATTAACGGGGATGTGTATAAAATGGATTCACATTCGGTTAGTAACATCGTCCAACGTGGTGGTACCATTCTGAAATCGGCAAGAAGTAAAGAATTCTTAACACCGGAAGGCAGAAAAAAGGCATACGAAAATTTACAGGAATTAGGCATTGAAGGCCTGATTGCCATTGGAGGTAACGGTACGTTTACCGGAGCTATGCTTTTCGGGAATGAATACGGAATCCCTACGGTAGGAGCTCCCGGTACAATTGATAACGATTTATACGGAACGGACTATACCATCGGTTTTGACACGGCTGTGAACACGGCATTGGATGCGATCGACCGTATCAGAGACACGGCAAGTTCTCACGACCGTATCTTCTTCATCGAAGTAATGGGACGTGACTCAGGTTACATTGCGGTACAATGTGGTATTTCTGGTGGTGCTGAGTTGGTGATGGTTCCGGAAGTTTTAACACCGATTTCTGAGGTTGTTGAAACGCTGAAACAAGGATGGAGCCGTTCTAAATCGTCTTCTATCATTATTGTAGCCGAAGGTGATGAGGAAGGAAGTGCAGCCGAGGTAGCCGAAAAAATTAAAAAACAGGTAAGTGAGGACGCGGATATCCGTGTAACAACGCTGGGCCATACGCAGCGTGGTGGATCACCTTCTGCATATGACCGTATATTGGCGAGCCGTTTGGGGCTAGGTGCCCTGGAAGGATTGATGGCCGGACAGAAAAATGTAATGGCTGGTATCATCAACAACGAGTTAGTATATACTCCATTTGAAGATACAATTCGTTTACCGAAGCCAATCAACGAAGATTTGCTTAGAATGGTTAAAATCCTAAGCGTATAAAATTTATTGCCTGATTCTCCCCGAGTCAGGAGCTGTGCAATAGTCAAGGATAGTCATTGGTAAATGGTAATCCATTTCCAAATGATTATATCCTATGACTATTTAACTAGCAGTAACCCATCATCCTATACATTACGTATCCCACCCATTCGTGCCATAGCGCATCGAACTCGTATAGTGCACCGGTACTTGGAGTAAGTAACTGCGTTAATGTCCATGGTTCGCTCGAACCCGAAAAGTCGGCCGGGTAAACCTCGGTTTTCATACCAATCTTATCAAAGCACTTTTTAGAACGTCGCATATGCGAAGCGGTGGTAATCAGTAAGTACGATGCATCAGGAAATCTCTGGGTAAGTACCTTTTGGGCATTGACGGCATTTTCTCTGGTATTTCTGGCTTGTTCTTCGAAAAGAATATCATCAGGTTTTACTCCCCATTTTGTAAGTAAGTAAGCAGCTTGTCGGGTTTCACCGGTACGGTTGGCCATTTGGTTGGGCATGCTGATACCGGTGATGAAAATTTTCTTGATTTTTCCGGCTTTGTAAAGCAGAAAAGCCTGCGTGAACCGGTCCGCGTTAGGGCCCATACTTTCATGATCCCCTCCTCTGGGAACGGGTGCCATCATACCTCCGGAAAGCACAATACCTACATCGTATGTTTTGTCGACTGCGCCGATATTTTCATAGGGGTATTCCCACCATTGCAATGCCGTATTGACAATCCAGCTGTTGGAAATCAGTAGAAGCCAGACAAATGACAGGACCTGAAAATATTTCTTCCATTTTTTATTTCTGACCAGAAGTCCTATGAGAAAGAGTATAAAGAAGATGCTCAGTGGCATGATCAGAAATACGATGGCTTTTGAGAGAAAATAAAACATTTGGATAAGAAGAGACCGATATTCTCGTTTTGAAGTTAATTTTGTCGAAAGATAAAGGTAGAATAGATAAATATAGCCGTCACAATTAAACTAGATTTTTCCTGATGAAATATTTTTTCCGGATATCAGTACTTGGTGTTTTCGCAGTGCTGACTTCCTTATCCCAGGGATTTTGCCAGGGGTACGAAATTGAGGCGCGAATTAAGGGAATCAAAGATTCTTCGCTCATTTTAGGACATTATAGCAGAAGTAGTACACAGTTTGTTCCCAAGGATACGGCGAAAGCCGATGCCGAAGGGCGTATGGTTTTTAAAGGGGACAAGGACTTACCCGGAGGATTGTATGTCATTTTGTTTCCAGGTAATAAAAATTGGGTTGAATTTATATACAACGGCAGCGAGCGTAAGTTTTCGCTCGCCACCGATACGTTGGACGTAATTGGTAACATGAAAATTATCGGATCCAAGGAAAATGAGCTTTTTTATTCCTACCAAAAGGAATTAAAAAATAAGGCGGCGGAAATTGAGGTCATTCGTAAGGGCAGTGATGCCCAAACAAAAATCGCAGCGTCCCAAGCAGGTTTTAAAGCTTTCAGAGATAAGCTGTTGGCTGAAAATAAGGACAGTTTCACCACGCAAATGCTAAAAATGTCGGGCGACCCTGAGGTTCCCGAGGCTCCAAAATTGGCAAATGGTAAAACCGATTCGATCTGGGTTTTTAATTATTACAAATCCCATTATTGGGACGATTATAATTTCTCGGATAGTCGTATTATGAATACGCCCTTCCTGGAACCACGCCTGGAACGCTATTTCAAAAACCTGGTGGTTCAGGTCCCGGACTCGCTTATTAAGGATGCGGATAATTTAATAGCCAAAACCGAATCGAATAGTGATATGAAGGCTTTTGTGGTCTGGTATATCACCAATCAGTACGAAAATCCTAAAACGGTAGGTACCGAAGCGCTGTGGGTTCATATGGCTGAGAAATACTATTTGTCGGGCCAAATGGGGGTTTCTGAAGAAATTAAAAGGAGAATTGCTGAGAAGGTGGCTACTTTGAAACCGTTGCTGGTCAATAAAACTTTTCCTGCATTAGGTTTGACAGACCCCGACGGTAATAAGGTAAGTCTGCAGTCTGCGGCGGCTGATTATACCGTGTTGTTTTTTTATGCCCCAACCTGTGGCCATTGCAAAGAATCCGCTCCCAAACTGAAACAGTTTTATGATAAAAATAAAGATAAGGGTGTGAAAGTAATGGCGATTTCCATTGAGCATGATGTTAAAGAATGGAAATCATTTATCGTTGCCACACATTTGGAAGGAGTCATCAATGGTTATGATCCCTCCAAGCAAATCGATTTTAACCGAAAGTTTGACGTAGTAACCACACCTACGGTGTATATACTGGATAAGAATAAGAAGATTATTGCTCGAAAAATGCCTGTGGAGCAGCTGGAAGACTTTTTGACGTATTACAAGAACAAAACCGCAAAGAAGATCTAATTCGAATCTAGCAGGATTAGAAGCTCCGGCACAGACATCAGTTTGGCCGGAGCTTTTATTTTTTACAGGAATGTAAAACAGATCGGGGCAATGATTTTAACATCTTCTTGCAGGAAGGTTAACTTACCTGTATCAGAATTTACCGCGTATACCGACAAACTGTTTTTATCCTGGTTGCCGATGATCATATATTTCCCACTTGGATCAATATTGAAATCGCGTGGAACAGAAATCGACTGCGTAGCCTGATCGACTTTTTCAAGCTCTCCATTGGCCAGAATTTTAAACGCGGTGATGGAATTATGACCCCGGTTAGAGAAATAAACAAACTTCCCGTTGGGATGTAGGCGTATAGCTGCACTTGTATTTCCTGTGAGTCCGGCCGGAACAGTTTCATAGGTTTTAAGTGCTGTAATCACACCATTTTTGTCCAACTTACAAGCCGTTATTGTGGCATCCAGCTCATTGAGGATGAAAAGCGATTTGCCACCACGGCCAATCACAAAATGACGGGGGCCGGCACCAGGTTTACCTTGAAAAAAGGGCTGAGCAGGATTTGGCGTTAACTTCCCGGTTGCAAGGTCTATTTTGTAGTTCATGATTTTGTCGGTTCCTAAATCCACCACAAAAACGTACTTCCCATCCGGCGTGCTTTCTATATAGTGTGCATGCGCTTTTTCTTGCCTTTTTGTATTAGGGCCC
The DNA here is from genome assembly GCA_937880795.1 of uncultured Dyadobacter sp. Taxonomy (GTDB): domain Bacteria; phylum Bacteroidota; class Bacteroidia; order Cytophagales; family Spirosomataceae; genus Dyadobacter. Next base: position 18,743 of record CALGRQ010000460.1, read on the forward strand.
GATCCTGTAAATTGTTCTGTATAGGACGCTTCTTTCAGTGATCCATTGCTTTCTAGCGGGTAAGCCGCAAAACTTCCACCAGAATAATTGGCGAGAAATGCCATTTTACCAGTTGGGTGTATAGAAACATGGCATGGTCCCAGACCCTCTGATGGCTGACTGTTAAGCGCTGTTAGTTTTTTAGCGCCATCAACAGCAAATGCGTTAATTTTTTGATCACCCGTTACCGCATAAAGGTTTTTCTTTTTGGGTGACAGCGCAACATAACCAGGGCCCATAGGACTCACGGTAGAGTCAACGACGGTAACTTTGCCATTGCTTAAATCCAGGTTGCATAAGGTGATGACGGAATTCGGACTTTTATTCCCGGTTCCGACAAAGAAGGACACCGTTTTTTGTGCCAATGCCGTATAGCTCATTGCGCAAAAAAGAACTATAAATGTTAAACTTAGCTTTTTCATATGTATACGTATCGATCGGATGATGTGAACTGGTAAAAGTCGGGGAAGTAGTGATTATAATGCAGCAAATGAATTAATCTAAAATATAACAACGATGGAAACTATATCTTGGCAGGATTTTGAAAGGGTAGATTTAAGGGCTGGAACAATTGTAAAAGTAGAGGACTTCCCAAAAGCGAGGAAACCTGCCTATAAGCTATGGATTGATTTGGGGTCAGAAATAGGTATCAAGCAAAGCTCTGCTCAAATAACCAAATTATATACCAAAGACGATTTGTTAGGGAAGCAGATCTTGTGTGTAGTGAATTTTCCTGTGAAACAAATTGCCGATTTTCGATCCGAAGTACTCACAACCGGCTATGTGCTGGACAATGGCGAGGTGATTTTGTCATCACCCGATTTTCCCGTAGCCAATGGAACACGCCTCGCCTGAACCTGAATGTTGTATCGTCCAACCATAATTCTGTAATCGCGGTGGGACGTATTAGCGGTATTTTTGTATA
>CALGRQ010000461.1 GCA_937880795.1 uncultured Dyadobacter sp.
AACGATTGCCTGGCGCATGGTTGCCAAAGCAGGAGTTTTGTCGGACGGAGAAGAAAATATTTTACCCATTTTACCAAATAGAATGTTGGTAACTGAAAGTTTACCCATTGCCATGCAGGGGGCAGGCAGCAAATCGTTCAAATTGGACAAATTGACAAAATCCGGGAACTCAAAGACGTTATCCAATCATGCTTTGACCGTGGAATATACAAGCAATACAGCCTGGTATGCTATACAGGCATTGCCGTATTTGATGGAGTACCCTTATGACTGCGCCGAACAAAGCTGGAACCGTTATTATGCCAATGCCCTCGCAACTCACATTGCCAATAGTTCTCCCCGAATTGCACAGATTTTTGAAAACTGGCGAACGACGGACACCACTGCGTTACTGAGCAATCTGCAAAAAAATGAAGAGCTGAAAGCCATTTTATTGCAAGAAACACCATGGGTTTTGGCAGGGAAATCGGAAGAACAACAGAAACGAAATCTTGCTTTGCTTTTTGACCTGATCCGTATGCGCAGCGAAATGAGCACAAACCTCCTGAAGGTTAAACAAATGCAACAGCCCAATGGCGCGTTTCAATGGTTCAAGGGTGGACCTGACGATCGCTATATGACGCAGTACATCGTTACGGGTATTGGGCATCTTCAAAAACTGAAAGTGGTGAGCAAAGAACAATCCGCTGCATTGAAATCGATTCTGGATAAGGCAATTCCCTATCTCGACTTGCAAATCAAAAATGATTACGACGAAATGATACGGAATAAAACGAAGCTAGCAGACTATATACCCGGGGCTTCCTCAATTCAGTACCTATACATGCGAAGCTTTTTCCCGCAATACAAAGTACCCCAGTCATCGCAGAAGGCAGTTGATTTCTTTAAAGGGCAGTCTCTGAAAAACTGGACGAACCAAAACAAATATATGCAGGGGATGATAGCCTTGGCAGCACATCGGGCGCAGGATACCGTTACGCCAAAGGCTATCCTAAACTCATTGAGAGAAACAGCCATTCAAAATGAGGAAATGGGCATGTACTGGAAAAGCGCGCAAGGCTGGTGGTGGTACGAAAACCCCATTGAACGCCAAGCACTTCTCATTGAAGCATTTCAGGAAATTAATAGTGACACTAAAACAGTAGACAAGCTAAAAACCTGGTTGCTCAAAAATAAGCAGACCAATCGCTGGGAAAGCACCAAAGCAACGGCTGAGGCATGCTACGCACTACTTTTGCAAGGTTCTGACTGGCTTTTGGCTTCACCGGAAACCACCATTCAATTCGGTAAAAGCATCATAAAGTCAACGGACGAAAAACTGCAAAGTGGAACAGGTTATTTCAAAAAGACCATTCCGGGCGAAGAGATAGTACCAGCTATGGGGAATATCAAAGTGAATGTATCCGGGAATGACGCAGGAAAGTCAACGTCAAGCTGGGGAGCTGTGTACTGGCAATATTATGAAGACTTGGACAAGATTACCTTTGCGGAGACACCCCTTCGGATTGTAAAAAATCTATTCATAGAAAAGAATTCGGATACGGGTCCTGTACTTACTCCGGTGGTCAACAACGCAACCTTGAGAGTTGGCGATAAAATTAAGGTCAGGATTGAACTTCGTGTAGACCGGAATATGGAATATGTCCATATGAAAGACATGCGTGCTTCCTCACTAGAACCTGTAAACGTATTGAGCGGATATAAATATCAAGGTGGGCTGGGGTACTATGAAAGCACTAAGGATGCATCCACCAATTTCTTTTTCAACCATTTAAGAAAAGGAACGTATGTATTTGAATATCCGCTTTTTGTAACCCATGAAGGTAATTTCAGCAATGGCATTACAACCATTCAATGTATGTATGCGCCTGAGTTTACAGCGCACAGCGAAGGTATACGGATTGAGGTGAAGTAAAATTCCTCTTAAGAAATTACCATCAAACTTTGAACAAATCACCATGCGCATCATGTGCCATGGTGATTTGCCATATACTACCAACTACTAGTTTAACAAATTCGAATAGTTATGAAATGGTGCTGTTGAGCAAATAAGTGTTTAGGAATAGTCAAATTCACGTTCATCTACAAGACACCAAGCTTAACTACTTGTAGATAACATATTTCCAATGGCTCAAATCGTTTCCGTCATATAGCCAAAGTCTTTTAAGTACAACCGTATAGGTAACCTCTCCTAATGTGGAATGTGTGTCATAGGCTTTAAAAACCACCGATTCAGGTATGGCCGCGTTTTTTGCCTCCTCCTCAGTATTGTAAAGATTAATACTTTCCAGATAGGCCTTCTTGCCAGGGCTTAATATTGGAAAATATTGAGAATCCCCGCTTTCGATGGCCATTGTAGATTTGCCATCATCCCAGGTTACTTTCATAGCCGTGGGCAGTTCTATTTTCCGGTTAATCACGAATGTTCTTGCTGGCGGAGGAAAGTTCGAATCCATAGAAGGGTTCCCATTACACCAATAAACGGTTGACTGATCGTTAAACAGATTAAAAAACTCTATATAAACTGCATTTCTAAAAATGTTCACTATTGAATCTTTCATTAAATCCACCGTTTGGTCGCCCTGGGTTTTGAATGCCTGGTCCACATAAAATTTTCTACGATACAACTTATTAGCAACTTCATCTTTACTAAACTTAGTTACAGCAATTTTCTCAACATCATTGGTACACGAACCCATTCCTACGAATAGAACAATAACAAAAAACCAATAGAATAGATTTTTCATAGCTATCATGCAGTTAAGTACAAATAATATATGAAATATATAATATTTACACAATATTATCATATAAAATTGTGATTATTTATCATCACAGCTAAGAAGTCTAGCTTTCTATTTTTATTTTAAACTACTGAAATAATAGAACAAATTCTATTATTTATATCCTAAGAAAAGTTCTAACCGAGAAAGTAAGCCCGTATATCTCAAAGCCCCCCGGTAACCATTCTCCATGGATATATACCAATTATATAGTAACTTGAATTAATCCACATTCATAAAAATTGATATGCCCCTTCCCAACATTTTCACCGCACCTGTCTCAGAAGAAATTGTAAGTAGAATTCATCACCTCTCGGCTGCATCACAACCTGCATGGGGAAAAATGAACGTTGCCCAAATGCTGGCACACTGCTGTGTTACCTATGAGATGATCTACGAAGATATCCACCCGAAACCCAATTTTTTGATGAAATTCATTTTGAAATCTTTTGTCAAAAAACACGTGGTCAATGAGCTTCCCTATCCGCGCAATTCCAGAACTGCCCCCGCATTTCTGATTACCGATGAGCGTGATTTTGAAAAAGAAAAAAACAGATTGATCGACTATATCCGAAAAACCCAAGCACTCGGGGAAAACCATTTCGATGGTAAAGAATCTCACTCCTTTGGCGCATTGAACAAAGCAGAGTGGAATAACATGTTTTACAAACACCTTCAGCATCACTTAACTCAGTTCGGAGTATAACATAATCCGACAAAAACGACAGCGCCATATAGTATACTATATTTCAAACTGTTACGACTTAAAAAGGAAACTTAATTGTTTAAAACGGATTATCTACCTGACTGGGTATATAGTCCGTTTTCTTGTTGTTGAGGTATTATTCAAAATAAATAGAATATGAATAACCGACAACTTTTAAATGCTTTACTACTCGCAGGTATATCACTAGGCACAGCCTGGGCTATCCGCGGACAATTTGGACATGTATATGGTGCAGCCTGGGCTGGCGCTTTTATCGCGCTCATTATCGTCATATTAGCCAAACGTCCTGAATGGTATCCCAAAGCCATTCTCCTCGCTTTTGCCTCTGCTGCCGGCTGGGGTATTGGTGGTATCATCAGTTATGGTGTGGTGGTAGGCTATGGCCGGGGTACAGATTTTGGCAATGTATATTATGGTTTACTCATGCTTTTCGTGATCGGCGGTCTGTTTGGATTATTAGGCGGCGGGTTGTTTGGACTTATGCTCGCGGACCGTCCGTCCAAACCCATAAAATGGCCTCAACTCATTACAGAATTAACTGCCGGAGCCATCATCTTTTACTATTTCTTTGTAGAGGAGGTAGGCTGGCTCATGACCCCGCCACGCTCCGAAGCTTGGTCTGCATGCTTTGGGATGAGTTTCGCCATGATTTGGTACATGCTTCGCAACCAGCAATATAGTGCACTTCGCGTGGCTGTTCTGGCCGGTTTCGGAGCTGCTTTTGGTTTTGCTTTTGGAAACTTCCTGCAAACCATGGGCAGTGCCTATGAAATCACTTTTAACTTCTGGAACGTCATGGAATACTCCATAGGATTCTTCGGCGGAATTGGGATGGCTTATGGCACGTTCACTTCACAATGGGAGGTCGAAGAAAAACCTGTATATCGGAACCAGTATCTCACGCAGCTCATTGTACTTGTTCTCATTATACCCTTTATCGTCTGGGAACAAAGTTTTTCTACTGACAAGCTTACCAAAATCTTGCAGAAGATCAATCCAGATATGTCCGTTAGTCCAGCCCTTGCATTCATGCAATACGGTTCGCTGGTTTTAATGCTGGGCTACGCAATTTACTGCCTATTCAGATTCTACATCCAGCCTAAAAACATACCATCCAATATTGATTATCCGCAGGTGGTTCAGTTCTTCTTTGGCTTTCTGACCTTATATGCCACGTTCAGCCTTCTAAAAACGGGAGCTTTTTTAAGCACCTACCGCATCGAGCAATATCTTTATTTTATCAATATTGTTGTCCTGAATGTGTTGTACAACAAGTACCAGCCCTCATTTACGAACCGGGGATTAAATCTTAAAACCTGGACAATCAATTTCATATTTGTTATTGCGTTTATCGCCATCTTAACGGCCGTGGCGGTTAGCGCTCACAACGGGTTAAACGGCTCCGAAACCCGATTTTAACTATATGCTCAAGTATCTCGTTCCAAGAAAAACGCAACTATATATACGCATAAATTTCGTATTGACATCTTATAAAAAATCCGGACGCTCATTAAAGAGGTCCGGATTTTTACAATACAATAAAATTGATACTACTTTTCAATAACAAACTCATCCTTTACATTCCCTTCGGGGTCCAGACTTTTATAGGTTAATTTATTGTCTTTCATCGTGATGTATTGATATAGTGGACCGTCCTTGTATCGCGTCACTGCGTAACTCTCTTCCGGCCAGGTTTTTTGTTTACCAGCAATACTGATAGAAATGGTATAGATGGTTCCTTTGGATGGATCTGCTACTGGTTTGCCTCCGAACATGGGCTTGGTCCGCAAATAATAGTGCATATGGCCGCTCATGACCATGTCTACATGATAACGATCAAACAGTGAACACCACTCCTGCCTAATCTCATCATATGGCTCTACAAAATTATAGGGCGGAAAATGAAACATGGCAAATTTCCATTTGGCCTTGGTATTTTTCAGTTGAGCTTCCACCCATGCCGTCTGCTCCTTAACAGGTAAGGTTCCATCCAACATTAAAAAAAGAGCATCCTGATATTCAAAAGCATAAGTCATTTCCTTCGGCTGGTTAGCCAGACCATTTTCAGGAAAACTGAACATTTCTTTATACATCCAGGCCCCCAATCCATCCTGACTGTCATGATTACCCGGTACGGGCATCAATGGTCTTTTGCTAAACACATCCCCTGAAAAACTCCACAAATTATCCCATTCGTTGCGGTAGAGCCCCGTTGTCACCAAGTCTCCGGCTATGGAGTAAAAAGCAGCATCAGGATGACGCGCATAAGCCTTTTGAGCCATATCTCCCCATACCTTGGCATGGTGTGTATCGCCAAACCAAATGAACGAAAAGCCTTGATTCTTGTCGGCCTCGGTTTTAAATTCCGAAGGATCCGACCATTTCCCGGTCTTAGAGCCAACGCTATATCCATACGCAGTACCGGGCATCAGTTGAGATAGCTGTGCCGTAAATCTATGAATATAACGGTCATTTTGAAGAAGTCGGTCTTCCATCTCAAACGCACGCGCAGGTGCCGTCAAAGTATCCTTTTTACCAATTTTCCAATACTTTACCATCCCGTCTTTCACGGCTCTATTGGTCCTCCATTGTATATTCATAGAAGTTTTAGGATCGGCACTCCATGTAAGGAGGAGCTGATCTGGCTTGTCCGACGACGGAAAATCTGTATGCCGGAAAGCACCCAACAGATGTGCTTCACGCGCGCGACCACGCACCGTGGTAAACAATACTTGCCCTTCCAATTCTGCGGGAACATCGGTGAGCACCAGGCCGTCCCAATCATGATACGTAAACGCTCCCTTTTGCATAACGGAGGCTTCGTAGTTTGCAGGATTAACATTCGTAATGTATAACTGATCCGACTTACGCTGTGGAGCTACACTGATAAAATATACAGGGCGATGCCGATCAAATCCATTGATCCCAAGGCCAATTTCACCTTTATCAAAATCCTTCTGCCAAACTTCATAGGTAAATTCTTCATTCTTTACCACCAGGTCTGTTTTCTTGAACCCACTTTCCGTAATCCAGAACGGAATTACTTCCTGATCCACATTCCGCATCAGAGAAACCGTTACAGGCACATTCGCCTCAAAAGTCCAGAATTTTTTAGCGAGGATTTCTTTTTCATCTCGTGTTAAAAACTGTTTGATATAGGTCTCCGAAAGCGTATCCAGTTCAGACGAATTCAGTTTTTCATACAAACGGGTTACTACCCCGTCCATTACATCCTTAACCGTATCGGTTTTAGCTTGCTTTTCACAAGCTAAAACCGATATAGAAAGGATAACAGTATAGAAGAGGGCCTTTTTAGATTTATGCATGGAAGATATCATCAAAAACGTTGCGTGCCTCGCTTAGTTACTACTGCAACAGCCATATTTTTGATCCTTCTTCGTCCCGGTTTGCAGGCACCAGCGTACTTAAACCTAAATCATAAGCAACCTTATTTTGTCCCAACTCATTGCCCGGATAACGATATCTCAGCGGGAAATCATAGCCCGAAAGTCTACCATTTTTAAAAATATTCGGCAATTTTGTTCTTCTCAGATCCAGATATGCTTCGGACGATACCATGAATAACCCCAGCCATTTCTGATCAGCGATCTTGGCCAGCTGTCCCGCTTTATCGGCAGGCAAAGCCACGGATGCCTGTGCCAGATATTCGGTAATCTCAGCTGCGGGAACTCCCCAACGCGTCATAGAATTGGTTATGCCCTTGCGATAGTATACATCAGCATTTCCGGTAATCAACCCTTTTGCGGCGGCCTCTGCCAAAATAAATTGTATTTCATCACTTTGCATGACCATCGCTTTCAATAAAGCATGCTTGTTTTCTCTAAAAAGTTTAGAAAATTTGGAAACTTTGAAATTCCCCACCACACCACCGTCAGCAGTGTTATAATGGGCATTGCCATTTTTCCAGTCGCTTTGCATGCCTGCTACAAAACCTACATATACTTTATTAGAATCCAACAAGATATCCGGCGTAGCCAAAGCAGCAATTTCCTTTTTGCTACGATCGATATATTCCCAAGTAGAAGTATAGGTATATCCGTTCTTATCCGTAGTCGTGAAACTAACACCATCTAACTTTTTGTCGCTTGTCCATGGCCGCTCAACCGGGGCGAACCAAACCTTCATCCGAGGATCTTTCAACTCTGTTAATTTATCAACAAGCGTTTTGGAGGGACGTCTTTTATCAAATTCATCAATACTACCCCAATTAATAGGTCCTCCGGCCCAACCATTAAGATTGGTACTTCCCAATGTACCTACAAAACTAATGGATGCATTGTCGGTAGCTTCGGTAAACAAAGGTGCATTCACAAGAGCGGCCATTTTTGTTCCTGCATCGGACATTTTAGCCGAAGCTCTCATTAAAAGCCTAATTTTTAATGAATTTGCAAATTTTTGCCATTTAACTTTATCTCCCGCAAACATCAAATCGTAGTCCGACGATATAGGTTCGTTTCCATCGGCAATCCAGGCAGAAGCCTCGTCCAATTCTTTCAATAACCCTGCATAAATATCTCCCTGCTTGTCATACTTCGGATAAAGAATTCCTTCACGGGCTTTCAAGGCCTCCGAGTAATATACATCTCCATAGAAATCTGTCATATAAGAAAACAGCAATACTCTGAAAACCGTAAAGATTCCCTTATGTGTTTTGGAATTCCGTTCGTTCGCCAATCCGATTGAACCGTCTACCAATTTCAGAATTTCCATGGCATCGTACATATCTGTAATGGGTGTCTTAAATCCTGCATAAAAATTATCACTGCTCTGATAATTACTTCCCATGTGTTGCACCGCACTAGGAAGTCTACGGTTTTCGTACCCCATTTTCTGATAGAACATGGAAGTTTTTTTAATAATCGAAGCCAGAAGAAACGGATCATTTACCGATTCAACAGCATCCTTAGCCTGTAGGGAATCATAGGTCCGGAGTTCATCCTCGCTACATGAGGTAAGCCCCAGCAATGCTACAAGTGGAAATATTTTAAAAATAGATTTCATGATATTTCGGATATAATGTTTTTATTAAAAGTCAAATGCAAGTTTGAAACCGTACGAACGAATACTTGGTAGTGTCGCACGTAGAATTCCTTGGTCAGTACCTACACCAGAAAATGCGCTCTCGGGATCTTCATTTCTACCCGATTTATTCCATTGCAGCACATTTCTACCAATCAGTGAGAAAGTGACATTATTCAGTCTCAAACGTTGAGAAATTGACGATGGAAGCGTATAGGCTAAACTTACTTCACGAAGTTTAAAATTCGTTGCATCGTAAGTCCGGGTTGACGAGAAATTCCAAATGATATCGCCGTAACCATTATATGGGAAATCATAGAACGTATTGTTCGCATCCGCGCCATTCACGATATAGTCCGAATCTTTGGCATCCTTTGGATCTCCTTCAAAATTTGGATTTAGAAAAACCCCCTTTACATAAACTGCATCCTGAAAATCGGATCGTTTCGCATCATTGTTTTCATTAATTGCGGCATACTGGCTGGCGCCTACTGCTGGCCATACCATGCCTCCATGCTCGGCATCACGTCCTCCCATCCAGTAAGGATTATCCGATCCAGAGCTCAATGTACTGATAGCACGCCCGTTGGACTCCATATACTGTTGGTTTACTGAAACGTACTTCCCTCCTACCCTAAGGCTACCCACAGCATTTAAAGAAAATTGTTTGTAACGTAAAGTTGTATTTAGACCCAGAATGTAATCCGGATTAAAGTTTCCTAGCTTCCCACGATCTCTTTCATCCGAAGAGTTTTGCACTTTACCTTCTTCTGAATCCAGTAACAACATGCCTGCATATTTGCCTTCCTTTACTCTCAACATCGGATTTTCCTCATAGATGCTTCCGATCTGTTCTCCTTCTGCAATTTTAACCTTGGTTTTACCACTATAATTTGCAAAAACATATCCGCTTGGCGCAAAAGCATCCGACAGTCTTGTGATTGTGGCTTTGTAATGGGTAAAGCTTGCTGAAACATCCCAACTCAAATTGCGGGTTTTAACAGGAGTTAGGCTTAATCCCCATTCAAAACCTTTGCTTCTTACATCCCCAATGTTGGTCAACAAGCCGCTATAACCGGTGCCTTGAACAAGTGGAATTTGGTCGATTTGATTTTTCTGATCCTTAATGAAATACGTAAAGTCAAATTTAATTTTGTTTTTCAGTGCCCATATATCCACACCAGCCTCTTTGGTAACTGAGTGCTGCGCCTTAATATTTGGATCTACCAAAGAAGCGTTGAGCGAAACAGTATTCACCTTATCCCATGGGTTTGCGTCGAAGCCGTAGGTATCAATAGAGCGTTGTCTTACTAAACCATTACCTACATCGGCCAATCCCAAACGGAACTTCAATAAATTGATCGATTCTGGAAGTTTGAAACTTTCAGAAGCCAGCCAACTTAACGAGGTGGAAGGGAAGAAATAGTGAATTTTTTCTTCTGATAATATTCCTTTCCAGTCATTACGCCCCGTCACTTCTAAGAAAAGCAACTCATTATAACCCAAGGTAGCAGTTCCATAAGCACTGAGAGACTTACCAACTCCATACGGAGACCCACCTATGGACAAAGTTCCTGCTTTAATATTGGAGTAATTGAATAATGCCGGAGAACTTAAATCGGCTCCATTAATAATGGCTTCGTTAGAACTGTTAAAATTATGGTTCCCACCAACGGATCCGGAAAATGAGAATTTGCCAAAATTGTTGTTATAGGTAAGAATAACATCTGAGTTCACAGATAGGTTATTATTATTGGCAAAATTATAAGCACCGAAAGCATCTCCCTTCCCACCCCAAGATTTTCTCTGCTCATAAGTTTCGCGCACTGCTTGCATACCCGTTCTAAGCAATAAAGAAAAATGATCGGTAAGCGCCCAGTTCATCTGAAGTTTTCCAAAGTAGTTATCTCTGGTAAAGCGGTGAAGATTTTCATAGGTACTCCACCAAGGATTGTTTTCAGCCACATCCACACCGTTATCCTTCATAATCGCCCCATTCTGTTTCACCCCCTCAAAACCTGTCAGCCAGTAATCCCGCATCTGATCCAAAGGTTGAAGGTTGGACGGCATATTAAACAACAAGCTATTCAATACGCTGTTGGAGCCAGTTGTGTTTTGTTTATTGGGAGAATAAGTATGGATATAACTCGCACTAGCCAAAACTTTAATACGCTGATTTACATTGTATTCTGAGTTAAAATTAAAATTCCGCTGCTCAGTTTTTGTATTCGGCATTACTCCCTTATTGTTCATATTGGATAATGACAAACGGAATGAGCCCTTATCATAGTTACCGGTTAAGCCAATATTGTTGGTAAACGTGTTACCCGTTTGCAGATAAGCTTTCACCCGATTCTCGCCAGCCGAAACCATTGGTCCATTGGCCCATTTCTTATTTTTTACATCCCAATAATCTCCGGTATACGATCCATCCAGCTTAGGACCCCACGTATCCGTATTATCGTATTGCCATTCATAAGCTCTTTCACCCTGGCCAAAAATCTGCTGTTCCTCAAGAAATTGATAGGGTTTCTCCACGGTATACGCGGTTGAAAAAGAAACTCCCAAACCCTTCCGCGCGCCATTACCCGATTTTGTCGTAATCATCACAACCCCATTACCTCCCTCAGCACCATACAAAGCACCTGCACTTCCACCTTTTAAGATGGTTACAGAGGCTATATCATTGGGATTGAGCTGCGAAAGAATGTTACCAAAATCAACTCCATCTTTTTCTGTAAAGCTCTGTGCTCCAATCGGAATTCCGTCTACTACATATAAGGGTTGGCCCTTTGCAGATACGTTGGCTCCACCCGATCTGGTTGTAGGCATCACCGTAGTTCCCCTAACATTCACCATCACCGATGAAGTTGGGTCGCTGCTCAAATTGGTGAAGTTAACACCACTCACCTTCCCATCCAGTGCCTTCATCAGGTTATTGTTTCCCCCCTTGACAATATCATCGGTCTTGATCGTCGATGCAGAATATGCCAGCGTACGGGTGTCTTTGCTAATTCCCAAAGCAGTAACCACCACCTCTTTCAATACCTCCTGGCTAGGAGCAATCGCAACATCCAGGGTAGTTCTATTCCCTACGACTACTTCCTCCTGATTATAACCCACAAAAGAAAACACCAAAACACTGTTGTCATTTGGCACTTCAATCGAGTATGCACCAGCTGCATTGGACGATGAACCCACCATCGTTCCTTTCACAATCACATTGACACCAGGCATAGCAGAACCATCATCCTTAGATGTAATTTTCCCTGTTACCACCCGCTGGGCCAATACGGCCGACTGGGTCGTGATACAGAGAAATAGCAGGAGATACAAATGCCTTTGTATCTGTTTTACTGAATAGAGATTTTTCATCGTTTAATTTTTAATTAAAGTGTAATACGAGGGACTCCATAATTAACTTGATTGCTACGGTCGGCACCTATACTTCATGGAACTCATACAAGAACTCCTTAAGATGCCTATCGCTCCTTACTGACCGTTTTTTTCTTCATTGTCCTGTAAAAGTTTATTAAAATAAATTTCTAAGGCATCGGAAATCTCTTGTTGCTGCGCTTCGTGATTGACACCGATTAACAGCTCTTCCAGCTCCTCCCGGGAGATTTTATTGCTGATCAGCCTGTCGATCAAATATTCTGCGCGGGAAACTGACATATCGTTGGTTTGGTTGGTTGTGTATGATACTGGATGTACCTTGTAAAAGACTATTCTTTTTTACGTTTTTGTAATCCAGTTTTGATTGCATTACGTAAAAAGAGAGATTATAGGCTATGGCTACACCAACCATATTTTAAATGATTACAATATCCAAGCCGATTTCACCGTATTTTTATCGTTCCATATCCTCTTGCAGGACCTCTTTGGCTATTGTATATTATCAGACAAAAAAGAATGCGTAATCCACTTGGCTCGCTTTGGCGATGTTTTTTTCTAGTTCTTCTCATTCTTTCAGGATTTTCCGGAACGGTGTCTGCACAATCGGATACCACATTGGTACCCAAAGCAGTAGTTGGCGATATTTACATAGAAGGAAATTTCAAGACCAAGTCGAGTATTATTTTACGAGAAATGGCCGTTCGTACCGGCGACTCCATTGATGTATACCGCTTGAAAGATGAACTGGAAATTGATCGAAGGAAAATCATCAATACCAATTTATTCATCACCGTAGACATGCTCACCAAACCAAATCCCGATTCGCTAAGAACCGATATACGGGTGGTGGTTAAAGAGCGGTGGTACTTTATTGCGCTTCCTGTATTTCAACTGGCCGACAGAAATTTTAACGAGTGGTGGTACGACCGTAACCGCGATTTTAAACGAACTATATATGGCGTTTATCTAAGCTATGGCAACGTAACTGGAAGGGCTGATAAACTTCGATTTCTGGCCGAGTTTGGATTTATACCCAAGTTCGAAGTTTCCTATTCACTGCCGTATATCGACAAGGCTCAAAAAACGGGCATCACCATGGGCACCTCCTATTCCATGAATAAAACCATGGCGCAACGAACCTGGCGTGACAAGCTCGATTACTATAATAGCGAAGATAAAAACAAGGAGCGCTTCTATTCGTATGTAACACTCACGAGACGCAATAAATATTATACTTTCCACAGTCTTGACCTGCGTTGGAGTTCCACCAAAATATCCGATACGATCGCCTTTCTTAACCCCAATTATTTACTGAACGGAAGAACAAAGCAAAATTATTTTCAACTAACGTATTCCTTTTCCTACGACAAAAGAGACAACGCTCAATATCCGTTGCAGGGCCAATCGGGAGGTATTCAGTTTTCCAAGATTGGGTTATTACCTTCCGACGATGTCAATCAAGCATATCTTTATGGTTCTTATCGCAAGTTTTTCCCCCTCAGCAAACGATGGTATGCCAATACGGGAGTCAGAAGTAGGATATCACTACCAAAGCGCCAACCCTATTTGCAAACCGTTGGGCTGGGATATAGAAACGATCTTGTGCGGGGATATGAGCTATACGTCATTGATGGCCAAGATTACGGTCTGATAAAAAGTGAGATTAAGTACAAATTGTTTGCTGTCAGAAAGCATTTCTCCTGGGTACCCGTTCGCCAATTTAATACCATTCCGCTCGCTGCATATATCAACACCTTTGTGGATGCCGGCTATGTCAAAAACCATTATCCGGAGCTGAGTAATACCCGGTTGGCCAACGCCTTGTTGATTGGTGCCGGCACCGGTCTCGATATTGTTACCTTTTACAACATGGTAGCACGTTTCAATCTCAACATTAATGCCGAAGGCGACCGCCGATTTTTCTTCAACCTCGCAAGAGAATTTTGAATCACGTACATTTTGAACAACTGACCTAGGTAAAAACAATTCATTATATATAAATTTGCACCATTGTTGTTTTAGCAACCACTTGGTTAGCTAGCAACTAAGGCTTTCATTATCCATCTGGCTATGCATACACATTCTACCGATTACCATTTCTCCCTCATGCTAAAAAAACTATTGCTCATTACAGGAGTATCCCTCGCAACCTTCGCGTGCAGTACCAAAACAGAAGAAGACAAAGAAGCGCCCATAAACGACTCTATTGCCCTTTCTAATCCTGCACAGTCTGAGCTGAACAGTAACCAGTCTGCGTTACTACAAACCATTATAGGTACCACAACACCAGAAAGTATCATTCGGGGTGTATCTTTTGGCGATCCAATCAGCAAAGTAAAGGCTACCGAAACATTTGAGATGTTCGAAGAAATGGGCGATCACCTGGGCTATACTTTTGAAACCCCTCAATTTGAAACCATTGATGTACAATACTTTACAGGAAAAGATCAAAAAGTAAATAAAATCACCATTGATGTATATCTGAATAGTGCAGATGCTACCAAGCAACTCTGGGAAGCTGGTAAAAAACATTTTTCGGAAATATATGAATCACCCAAACAGGATGGTCAAATACTGATCTGGAATAAGAAGTCCGTTCGGGTGAATATGGAAAATGTTTCTACTGGAAAAGATTTCGGTTTAAAATTAGAATTTTTACCGGCTGGCTCGAATGCTCTGGCTCATCAATAAACCTTTCGGTTTATACGTTGATGGTATAGCTTTCTAAATGAACTGTACTCTAGGTACAACTGAACTTGAATATTTATTATAACTATGAGAATCAATCACATTCCTTTATTTGTTTTATTCACCCTATTCTCTTTTAATGTTTTTGCACAGAAAACGGCTAAAAAAGATGAACTGATTACGATCAAAACAGATCAGGGAACGATGCAGGTTATACTCTTCGACCAGACACCTAAACACAAAGAGAATTTCATCAAACTTGCAAAAGAAAAGTTTTACGACGGACTTCTTTTTCACCGGGTTATAGAATCTTTCATGATACAAGGAGGCGATCCCGAATCGCGTAATGCAGGACCAGATAAAATTTTGGGTAAAGGTGATAATGGCTATAAAATCCCTGCCGAATTCAATCCAAACTTGTTTCATCAAAAAGGAGCTTTGGCTGCTGCTCGCGACAATAACCCAGCCAAAGAATCGAGCGGATGCCAGTTCTATATCGTACAAGGAAAAAAATGGAGTACAGCCGATTTGAATAGGCAAGCCGCACGTGCAGCTCGTAAAATTTCTGATTCACAACGAAAGGTATATGAAACCATTGGCGGAACACCGCATCTGGATGGTTCCTACACCGTATTCGGGCAAGTCATCGACGGGCTGGATGTGATCGACAAAATTACTTCCTTCCGCAGAGACGAGCGCGATCGTCCAGAAAAAAACATTGCCATGAAAGTTTCGGTTAAAAAAGTCAAAAAGAAAAAGATTACAAAAAAGTACGGCTGGAAATACGATATATAATAGACTTTATCACGAACCATATTGCATGACCACTTTTGCAATCGGCCATCAACAATCGGCCAAAATGTCGTCACCAGGATTGGTTTGACCGCCGGGGCCGCCCAGCCGATAGCATTAAAAAGGAGATCATGATAAGGTCTAATAGTTCAACCTATAAGTCTTTCCAATTTTGGCTAAGAAAACAATACTGATTACAGGTTCCAATGGCTTACTTGGCCAGAAACTGGTTGAGCTTCTTGCTTCACAACCGGACGTTACGACCATTGCAACAGCGTCTGGTGCGAATCGGCTACCTTACTCGCAAGGCTACCAATACCACCAAATGGACGTTACGGATGCCGCTGAGGTGGATCGTGTTATAGCACTTACCCGCCCCGACGTAATCATCCATACAGCGGCTATGACAAACGTAGACCAGTGCGAGGCTGAAAAAGACGCCTGCTGGAAGTTGAACGTAACCGCCGTTGAACATCTTATCGCGGTTTGCCGGAAGTATAGCGTTTTTTTGGAACATGTCTCCACCGACTTTGTTTTCGACGGAACTGCCGGACCTTACACGGAAACGGATGAACCAAACCCGGTTAGTTTCTATGGTTGGAGCAAATTTGCAGCCGAAAAAGCGGTTATCGCCTCCGGCATTCGCAGTGCTATTGCCAGAACCGTTTTGGTATATGGTATTGCCCATGATATGAGTCGGAGCAATATCATTTTGTGGGTCAAAAAATCACTGGAAGATGGGAAGGCTATTAAGGTGGTGATGGATCAGTTTCGCACGCCTACCCTGGCAGAAGATTTAGCAATGGGCTGCTTTTTAATTGCTCAACAACAAGCGGAAGGTATATTTCATATATCAGGAAAAGATTTTCTGACCCCATATGACATGGCCCTCATGACGGCGGATTACTTCAAGCTGGACAAATCGCTCATTTCTCCTACCGATGCATCATCGTTTACTCAACCAGCTCGCCGGCCGCCACGAACCGGTTTTGATTTAACAAAATCACGGAACATTCTGGGATACGAACCACGCTCGTTTCAGGAAGGGATTGCTATATTGGCTGAACAAGTTTGAGGTTCGCCTTTGGATGAGGCGAACCTGTTTTAATTTCAATACAATTTCTCGTAATACTCCCGGGCCATGCGATCGGAATTAAATGCCTCGCCCACATCGTTCATACTGTTCAGTACCATCTGCCCCCACTTTTCTGGATTGCCGTAATAAGTTGGGATGACATCATTTTCAAGTTTTTCGAATAATCTGTCCCGATCCTGTCCATTAATATCATCACCCTGAGCTACGGGTAAAATGAAGGCATTTTCTCCATCACGGGCAAACTCACAAATCCAGCCATCAAACGTTGACAGGTTCAACGATGCATTCATCGCAGCCGTCATGCCGCTGGTTCCGGAGGCTTCTCTGGTCACTATGGGCGTATTAAGCCACACATCTGACCCATCCTTTAGTAACTTTGACAATGCCAATTCGTAACCTGTCAGTACAGCCATGTTCGGGAAATGATGGCTTAAATAAAATAAATGGTTAAAAGTATCAACCGCTCCCTGGTCTTTGGGGTAAGGCTTACCCGCCCATATTATCTGCACAGGCTGATCAACCCTACTCAATAGCTTTTTAAACCGTTCTATATCCCATATCAACATATCCGGGCGTTTATAAGCTGCGAACCTACGCGCCCATACGATGGTCAAGACTTCCGGATCAAACAACTTACCGCATTGATCCGCAACTGTTTTAAAGAGTTGCTTCTTCAACGCCCTTTTGCGAAGTAATATAGCTGCTGTATCGTTATTTTTCCTTCCAGACTCTAATGCCGGATCTACCCAGTAAGTTTTATTCTGAGCATTGGTGATGTGTCCAATTTCACATATACCAGGATAAGACTTCCACATATTTCGTGACACTTCTCCGTGAAGCTTAGAAACCCCATTGGCTTTATGGCTCATTGAAAGGGCTGCCAACGAATGATTGAAAATTTCACCTTCGTTGCCGGTAATTTCCCGGACCGTTTGCAAGGGCACACCGGCAAAGAATCCAAGATCATCCAAAAACTCCATATTGTGCTTCTCGTTTCCTGCCTCTTCTGGTGTGTGGGTAGTAAAAACTACGCGTTTCTTCACGTCTGCCACATTTCCATATTTTTTGTACAAATGAAAAATGGCCGATACTGCATGCGCTTCATTGAAGTGATATATCTCAGGGTCGTACTGTAATTCTTCCAGCAAACGGGCTCCTCCCAGTCCCAAAATCATACACTGCGCCACCTTCATCGTAACATCCGAGTCGTACAACGAATAACTTATTGAACGCATGGCCAGATCATTCCCATCTGTATCCGTAGTGAGTAAGAAAAGAGGCGCCGACTGAAATACGTCTGGTGGCAGATAATAAGCGGCTACCCAAACCGGTTTGCCAAGAATAGACAGCTGAAATCGAATAGTCGTATCCTGTAAAAAATGATACATCTTTTCCCGAAAGTTCGGTTCCATACTACCATCTTCCTGTCGATCCTGATCATAGTACCCTTTTTTCCAAAGCATACCAATACCAATAACATTTTGGTTTAATGCATACACGCTACGCATGTGTGAGCCGGCCAAAAAACCAAGCCCCCCCGAATATATTTTCAGAGCCTGATCAATCGCAAACTCCATTGAAAAATAGGCCACCGATTTTTGATACAGCTTGTCTGGTTTAATCGGATTGGCATAAGGTATTCTAAAAGAAGTTTCTAGCATGTAACGTTCAGATTACGTGATCAATGAGAAAGATTTATGGATTTAATAAAAGTATGCCATCACATACCGGAGACGACTCTTGGGCTACAATGCCATGGCTATTTATCCACTTAAAATCCAGTCTATGTATAAAAAAGCACCTGTCCGAACCATCAGACAGGTGCTTCCTATATCATTCAAAATAACTATTTCCCAAACAATCGCGACCAGAAGCCTTTTGCTTTTTCCTTGGTTTCTTCAAAAGTTTCGGCAGCTGCATCTTTCAATTCATTCAGTTCTACCTCGGCTTTTGCTTTCAGTTCAGCGGCTTTTACCTGCGCCTCAGCCAATTTTTCAGAAGCCAGTTCTTTGGCATCGTCCAATGCTTCTGATGCATCTTCTTTCAGGTCAGCCAGTTTTTCTGATGCCTCGGCAGTAAATTCCTGGGCTTTACCTTTGGCTATATCCAGCTTTTCAGCAGCAGCTGCTTTCAAGTCATCAGCCTTATCCGACAAATCGGCGGCAATTTCCTGTGCTTTCACTTTGCCAGCAGCTATGTTTAATTCTACTTCGTTCTGAAGTTCTTCGGTTTTCGCAGAAAAGGATGCTTTTAAGTCATCTACTTTATTCGCTACGGCGTCTTTAATTTCGCCAGCCTTTTCAATCGTGTTAGCTTTGGCTTCGTCGAACGAGTTTACAGCTTGATCCACCTTATCCTTGGCTGCATCAGCCACTTCCTCTTTTGCATCAACGATCGTGTTCTTTACATCGTCTACCTTATCTGCCACTACCTCTTTCACTTCCGTAGCTTTATCTGCCACTTCTGCTTTTACATCCGAAACGGCTTCCTTCACATTTTCCACTTTCTCTTCCACCGCTGCTTCCGCCGATGCAACTTTATCCTCTACGATGGCTGCTGCCTCATTTTTTACTTCCTCAGCCTTATTAAGAATTTCTTCCTTAGAATCAGCTACGGTCTCTTTAAGCTCCTCTGCTTTGGCATCCAATGCCTCTTTCGGATCAATAGGTTTTATGGGGTCCAGATTATTTGATTCTGCCATTGGAAACAATGTTTAGGTTATACGGATGAATTCGAAATCTACAAAGGAGTTCGCAACGTTGCAAACAATGTACAGCCTTTTTGCTTAGCTTAATCTTCTAATGATCAATTTTTTAACAAATTCATAAAACGGATCGGGTTGTAAGGTCCTCCAATTGTTCAATTGAAGGGTTCCTCCGAAATTAATGTAGTAATCCAACCGAAATCGTTTCCATTCTTGCTCTACGTGTTCACGGAAATTTACGGCAGCAATCCATCCGTCTTCTACGTCGTCGAACCACTCGGCATAGTAGTCATCCTCCGCTCCGTGAAAGTCAAAAACATTTTCTCCCAACAGAATAAATTGATTGATACCCTCATCGAGAAGTGGATCTACTACCTGTCGCTTAAAAAACATAATGTCGTTGTGAAGGGTATCGTTCCACTCTCCAAACATTTCGATAATGGCGTATTTTTTGACATAATCCGCAAAAAGGATTTTTACATACAAAGTCTCCGAACCTATATCATCCCACATCGGATGGATATAGTAGCCATAAATCGTATTTTCATAGTAATCAAGATTATACAAGCGTCCATAAAACGGCGATCGCTTATCGCGGCTTGCCACATAATGCTTCTCCCAATTATAGTAAGGCTCAATTTCTTGCATAGATGTACCGATTCGGTTTTATCCAAAAGTAAAAAAGACTTAAACGATGTACATCATCATTTAAGTCTTTTCCAAATATTAGTGCAGATTCCTCATTTCGGAAAAATCTGATCCCAGCTTACAACTCTCTAATCCAGATGTTTCTAAAGCTGGTTGTATTGTTATGATCCTGAAGTTTGATCGGGCCACGTCCGTGCGGTTCGATGGTTGGCTGGCCCACATAAGGCGTTGTACCCTGAATCGCCGTGTGATTTTGGATCAACACACCGTTATGAAGAACTGTGATATACGGTGGTGTAACCATTTGCCCATCTTTGTTAAAGTGAGGAGCTTTATAAACTACATCATAAGTTTGCCATTCGCCTGGTCCTACGGTAGCGTTTACCAAAGGCATTGTTTGCTTATAGATAGAACCTGCCTGTCCGTTTGAATAAGTAGGATTGTTGTAGCTATCCAATACCTGCAACTCATATATACCCTGCATAAAAATACCGCTATTCCCACGCCCCTGGCCGTTTCCGTCCACTTTCGCAGGTGTACGCCATTCGATATGTAGTTGATAATCACCAAAAGTTTGTTTGGTTTGTATATCACCTGACTTTGGAGCAACGGTCATTGCACCATCGGCAACAGTCCAGGGTGCCGCAGGGTTACCTGGTTTCGTAGAAACCCAGTTATCCAGATTTCTTCCGTCGAACAAAACAATGGCATCAGAGGGTGCTGTAAAGCCTGAAACCGCAGTGGAAGGCTTGCCCGGAGTGATTACACGAGGTACGGGACTCCATAACTCACTGGATTCGGGAGTTTGTTTCGCAGGTTGTAATTGGGCGTGTGCGCCAAAAGCGGCTGCTAAACCGAATACGGTCAGGATAAATTTTTTCATTGTAGGAAATAACTGTTTAGTATAAAAAGTCATTGAAATAAATCAAAACACAACATTAAGTAAAAAGCTTTAACATTTACTCGTCCTACCCATAAATTATATCCATTTTCCAAAATCTTATACCGTTATTTGCACCCGCACCAGCCTGACTCGCTGGTGTTTTAATCTAAAACCTCAGCTTACATTCTGTATGTTTAAATTGAACAATCAATTATCCTCGCTTCTGTCGCTGGGACTGACCGTGCTTATGGCGTCGTCAGTATTTGCTCAGCAGGCGATTCCTCTGAACGATTTGAATGCTTTTACCACGAAGTCTAACAACTGGAAAATTGTAGGTGATGCATCGGTTGACATTTCTAAAGAAAATGTGTTGTCTACAACACCCGGCAAAGGTGTTTTAGCCTGTTTACACGAAAAAGGAAAATATGGAGCTCAATATGAACTCATTTCCAACTTAAAACACGGCGATTTGGATATAGAACTGGACTTTATGCTAGCCAAAGGTTCTAATTCAGGGATTTATCTGCAAGGAAACTATGAAATTCAGTTGTTTGATAGCTGGGGTAAAAAAACAGCCAAATACAACGACTGCGGGGGTATATATGAACGCTGGAACGACGCCAAACCTGATGGTGAAAAAGGATATGAAGGCTATGCCCCGCGTTACAACGTAGCCAAAGCACCGGGGCTATGGCAAAATATTAAAATCTCGTATCAAGCTCCGCGTTTTGATGCCAATGGAAAGAAAATAGCCAATGCTGTATTTTTATCCATTGTATTGAACGGCGTAACAATTCATGAAAACGTTGAAGTAAGCGGCCCTACACGCGGCTCACTGACAGCAGAAGATGTACCTATGGGTCCACTTCGCTTCCAAGGCGACCATGGATCGCTGGCCATTAAAAATATTAAAATCAACAATTTTGATCAGAAACCGGGCACACTTACAGACCTGAAATACAAAACTTATTATGGTGGTTTGCTGGAAACAGAAGATTTATCCAAACACAAGCCGGCTGAAACAGGGCAGTCGCCAGCGCTTACGTGGGAAATTCTAAAAGAAAACAATAACTATTCTTACGTATACACGGGTAAATACAACGTTCCGGTTGCAGGTGATTATCATTTCCGTTTACAGGCGGCCGGTAATTCATCGCTAAAAATCGATGGAAAAGCGGTACTGGCTATGGAATGGAAAAACGGCAATGAAAACCGGACAGCCGACATCAACCTAACTGCTGGCGAGCATACCATTGAGATTGTCAATAACAAAAGAGATGGTTGGTTAAAACCCGCACTAGGACTCTGGGTAAGCGGTCCCGGTTTTAGAGAAAAAGCCTACAATACCAAGAGCTCAGCCATTGGAGGCAAAGGTACCGATCCGATTTTGATCAATGCTTCTACGAACACCATCACTCGTAGCTTTATGGATTTCAAAAAAGACAGCAATACAAAAAGCACCCGCATTGTTCATGCGGTGTCGGTAGGTAGTCCATCTAATTTACACTATACCTACGATATGGACAGAGGTGCCATTTTCCAGGTTTGGCGTGGCGACTTCCTGGATGCCACTCCAATGTGGAACAACCGTGGGGATGGTTCTTCACGCCCACGAGGCAGCTTGACAATGCTGGGAAATGATATGGTTTTAGGTAAAATAAATGGTAACCAGTGGGTAACAGATACAACGGGTAGTGGCTATCGTCCAAAAGGCTATACCATTGATGAGGCCGATGTGCCTACTTTCCAGTATTTGGCATTTGGCTCTACCGTAACCGACAATATTACAGTAGTTAACAACCAGTATTTCGACCGATTGATTAAAGTAAGCAACCCGGTAAAAGATCTGGTTGCGAAAGTAGCAGACGGAACTACCATTGAAAAAATATCGGATATCCTATACGCTGTCAACGGTAAAGCCTATTACATTCAACTGGCCGATAAGAACGTCAAAGCGGTAGTACGCAACGCCAATGGAAAACAGGAATTATTAATCCCTGTAAACCAAGGTGAAGTAAAGTATTCGATCCTATTCTGATATACCCATGAAGGTTCTCAGCAAAAATCGCTGATGGCCAATAGCTTAAAATCATATGAAAAAAATTGCTCAGTTAGCATTTATGCTCCTAGCCAGCCTTACGACCCTGCACGCTCAGGAATCGCCAAAGGAGGAGGATTTTTATAAAATAGTAACACCAGCCATTCCCGAGGGAATAATCCTTGAAGTAGGCGGACTCACCACTTTACCGAATGGTTCTTTGGCAATTTCTACCCGCCGTGGAGAAGTTTGGATTGTGGAAAACCCAACAAGTCCCAAACCCTATTTCCGGAAGTTTGCAACGGGTTTACACGAAATTCTTGGCCTTGCCTACAAGGAAGGTGCACTGTATTGTGCACAGCGAGGAGAGCTTACCAAGTTGGTAGATAAAAACGGCGATGGAAAAGCGGACATATACGAAACAGTATACGCCTGGCCTCTTTCAGGTCATTATCACGAATACTCCTTCGGACCAAAACTTGCTCCGGACGGCAGCTTCTTTGTCAGCGGAAATGTTGCCTTTGGAGACGAAGAGTGGTGGAGGGGTGAAAGCCGTGTACCTGGTCGTGGGTGGATCTTCCACATCACCAATGATGGTAAATTCGAACCATACGCAACTGGTGTTCGCTCTCCTGCCGGTATCAGTATGCTGAATGGCGAACTTTTTTACACCGAAAACCAAGGCGACTGGCAAGGTACCGGTGGGATTTTCCAGGTTAAAAAAGGAGATTTTATGGGCCACCCAGCCGGACTTAAGTGGGCCGAACTACCTAACTCTCCTGTAAAATTAACAGAGAAACAATTTTTTGCCGAACGCGATAATCGCCAAAAAAGAAATGAGCAAAACCGGGCTATCAAACCCGAGAATATAGTGGACGAGAAACCGGAGTTCCTATATCAACTGAAAGAAAAGTATGATATGGTTCGTTTACCGGCTGTATGGCTACCGTACGGTGTTCATGGAGTTTCTACCGCAGAAATGATTCTGGATGACACCAAAGGAGACTTCGGTCCTTTTACCGGACAAATTTTTGTAGGAGATCAGGGCCAAAGCAACATCATGCGTGTCGTATTGGAAAAAGTGAAGGGTGAGTATCAAGGTGCTTCCATTGGTTTCCGAAGTGGTTTCCAATCGGGTGTATTGCGTATGGCGTTTGATAAAGACGGAAGTATGTATGTGGGAGAGACCAACCGTGGCTGGGGATCGGCTGGTGATGCCAACCAAGGGTTACAGCGCCTGGTTTGGAATGGCAAAATGCCTTTCGAAATGTATACGGTAAAAGCGATGCCAGATGGTTTCGAAATCGAATTTACGATGCCCGTTGATAGAAAATCGGCTGAGGATCTCGATTCTTACAAAGTAAGCAGCTACCTATACAAGCACTTCCCGGTTTACGGAAGTCCACCTGTAAACACCGAAGATTTGAAGATAAAAGGTGTCAAACTTTCTGCTGATGGCAAAAAAGTACGTGTGGTTGTTGATGGCCTACGTCAATATTATGTACATAAAATTCAGTTAGAAGGCGTACGTTCCGAAGCTAATTCGTGGTCGCTGGTACATAGTGATGCTTATTATACTTTAAACAATATACCGGATGGCGAAAAGTTAAAAGCCACAGAGTTGAAAACAACCCGTTCGGGCAAAACCCAGGCATCAGTTGATAAAGCCCCAGCCAAGGAGCATGTATCTCCCGATGGCAAAGGAAAAACTGCGCCAACCACGGCTTCTGCCAAAGTACCTACCTGGGAAGAAATAAAGCCAATACTAACTAAGAATACCTGCTTGGCTTGCCATACCACGGATAAAAAGGTTGTGGGACCTTCCTATATGGACGTTGCAAAACGGAAGTATTCAAACGAAAAAATTGTGGATCTAATCTACAACCCTAAGCCTGAAAACTGGCCGGACTATTCAACGCCAATGGCGCCTATGCCCCAAGTACCCAAAGCAGATGCTGCAAAAATTGCGGCATGGATTAATTCTCTCGCAAAATAGAGTACTTTGTTAAATGAATAAAGACACCGTCCTGCATCTTGTATCAGGACGGTTTTTTTTATAGGCTATGTGCTCCGAAGCAATGCTCTGGATGATTATTCGGCAAGGCTAACATGGCTGTACAAATGGATAAAGCGCAATTTTATTGTTAAATTTCGTTACTAATAAGCTATGTAACAGATTTACCGATGTCTCGAATATCCAATCATTCTTCCACCAGTTCCGTCAAAGGCAAAGTATTACTCGCCTTTTTACTCACTACCCTGGCACTGGGCACATCGTGGATTATCAGTAAACTGGCGTTCGAAAACATGCTTACCAAACTGGAAGTACTTTCTACCCCGAACGATAAACTCCGACTGGTAAATAAAGTTTTCAAAAACATTATACAGCTGGATCACCTACAGAATACATATACGCTTGCGGATGAGGATAAAAAAGAGCAATTTCTCATACAGTCAAAAGAATTGGCTGCTACCCTAGATACTCTAAGTTTACTTAGCATCGATGATCCGATGCAGATTGTTCGCATTGATTCGATGCGTCATATATTGGCAGCCCGGGAAAAAATATTTGCCAATTATATCAAGGTAAAATCAAAACTTGTTAGTAATCAAGACCTTTCCAAGGAGGTTAAGAATATTTCGGGTCTTATCACTACGAAAAAGAGTAAGCGAGACAGTACTGTAGTTAAAACGGAAAAGCGTACCACCACCACAACTACTTACTTACCACAACCAACCCCTGTTCAGCAACAATCCGAAGAGGATAAAAAAGGATTTTTTGGAAGGGTTTTTAGTTCTAAAAAGAATAAGAAAGCGCCAGCGATAGAAACTCCAAAAATTGTAGAGAAGCGTGAAGTAAATGTAGAAGTAGATACCCTCAAGGTAGTACCCAAGGATAGCATGATAGAAATGGTGGGAAAGGCCGTTTTTGCGATTGAAAAATCACAAAAAAAGCGCACTACCAGTTTTATGGACCGGGAACAAGAACTCGCTATGGCCGGTAATACGATGGTGAGCCATCTGGTCCGAGTGATGGAGAATATTGAAAAAGAAGTAGTGCGCCAATCAAATGCCGATAGCTCCCAGTCGAGGAATATGGTTACGGCCAACATAGGGCGTATAGAATGGATTATGCTTGGCTTTTTTATCCTAACGGCCGTACTAGCGTATTTTATCTTCACAGACATTACGAAAAGCAATAAGTACCGTAACGAACTGGAATATGCCAAGGAAGAAGCAGAATACCACAGCATGGCGAAGCAGCGCTTCTTGTCCAACATGAGTCATGAAATCCGGACACCCTTGCAATCCATCATCGGATATACCGAAGCGCTTAAAAAAGATGAGAAACCGAAGGAGCAGGATCTGCATAATTTACACACTGCCGCAGAGCACTTGCTTTATTTGGTAAATGATGTACTGGATTATAGCAGGATTATATCTGACCAGTTTACATTTGAGGAAAGAACTTTTGCGATACATCCGCTTCTTAATGAGGTTGTGCAAATGCTCCGTCCCACTGCAAAACAAAAAAACCTTCCACTTCGTCTGAATATGGAAGTACCCGCCAATCTTTTGGTCAAAGGCGATCCATTTCGGTTACGTCAAATCCTATATAACTTACTAACCAATGCCATCAAGTTTACGGACGAAGGAGAGGTTTCTCTTACGGCCAAAACCACTGAAACCGATCAGGGTATTCAAGTGCAGTTCAAGGTGACTGACACAGGTATTGGCTTATCTACCGAACAGGCTTCACGCATTTTCAATCAGTTCGAACAAGCAGATCTTTCTACTTCCCGGTTGTATGGAGGTACTGGCTTGGGGCTGAGTATTGTCAAGTCGTTGGTGGAGGGTATGAATGGGCAAATTGAAGTGCAAAGCCATTTGGGCAAAGGCACCGAATTCACCATCGACCTCCTATTGCCACAATCAGAAGAAGATACTCTTGAAAAGATAATTGACGAAACTCCAAAAGTATATGATATCAAGGGACGGGTATGGCTGGTTGACGACGACGCATTTATTCTAAAATGGTGCTCATCTGTTTTAGACCTATACCATGTGGACCACGACTGTTTCTCTGCTCCGAATGAAGTCCTGAGCCGTCCATGGGATCCTGCGGTAAAATTTGTACTAACCGACATGCGAATGCCCGGAATGAATGGAGCAGAATTATGTGCACGTTTGCGAGAAGTAGCTGCCCCTGATGTGCAATTCTATGTATTGACCGCACAGGCTTTACCGGAAGAGCGTAGCAAACTCTTAGGCATGGGATTTGATGGCATTCTCATGAAACCATTTCATTCCAACCAGCTTTTAGAACTCTTGGCAAAATCGAGTATAAATAAAGAGGTAGAGAAAACCCACGTGGATTTGTCTCTACTTACAGAAATGACTTTTGGAGATGAAGGTATGCTGCGAGAGATTCTTGATTTATTTGTTAAGGACTCCAAGCAGGACCTCACCACAATAGAAGATATGCTTGCTACTTCTAAAACGGATGGGATGCATGAACTTATGCACCGTATGGCAGGCAGAACCGGACAAATAGGAGCAAAAGAGGTTTCTGCTAAGTTCAGGCATCAGGAAATTGCACTGCGCGATGAAGGAAAAAAAATTGCCCCGGAAGCAGTACGTGAACTGATAGCCGAGGCAAAAGGGGTGATTGAAGAAATTGAAGAAAAAGCACTTTCTTATTCAATCTGATACTTTTCAATTTTATAGTAAAGCGTTTTACGATCTATATTTAGCAGCTTCGCAGCCTTGCTTTTGTTATATCGAACATCTTGCAGCACCTTTTCAATCATTTCCTTTTCGTGCGTTTCCTGTAAAGCTTTCGGCTGACTTAGGCGCTTCCTCAAGAGTCGTTATCATCTCAGCTGGTAGCGCATTAATGGTTGCAACTTCGTCCTTGGTTAACAGAACGAGACGTTTAATGACATTATTCAACTCACGCAAATTTCCTGGCCAGTCGTACTTTTCAAATACACTCATTACTTCTGGGGAAAGACTCGTCACGTGGCGATCCAATTCCACATTAGCTTTATCTACAAAGTGTTGTATAAAAAGAGGTAAGTCCTCCCCTCTTTTACGTAGAGGCGGCACATCAATTTTAAACTCATTCAGGCGGTGATAGAGATCGTCCCTAAAATCACCGTTGGCGGAGCTCGCCATCAAATCTTCATTCGTAGCGGCAATCAGTCGCACATCAACCTTAACCGGCTGTGTACTACCAATAGGCACGATAATCCGTTCCTGTAACGCCCTCAATA
Organism: uncultured Dyadobacter sp.; assembly: GCA_937880795.1. Taxonomy (GTDB): domain Bacteria; phylum Bacteroidota; class Bacteroidia; order Cytophagales; family Spirosomataceae; genus Dyadobacter. Next base: position 28,072 of record CALGRQ010000461.1, read on the forward strand.
GCTTAATCTGAACGTCATAGCCCAGGTTACCAATTTCATCCAAGAAAAGGGTACCACCATGTGCAGCCTCAAACTGACCAATTTTATCCTGTAAAGCACCTGTAAATGCTCCTTTTTTATGACCAAATAATTCACTTGCCGCCAAATCCTTGGAAAGAGAACCACAATCTATCGCCACAAACGGCCCTTTGCTTCTCTTACTTAAACGGTGAATGGATTTTGCCACATGTTCCTTTCCTGTACCACTTTCCCCGAGCACAATCACAGACATATCCGTGGGTGCAACCAAGCGAACATATTCATACAACTGCTTAGACACTTTACTTTTTCCTTCAATAAAATCCGCAGTTTGGCTTTCGAGTCTTTTGCTCGTTTTTGCAGGTGCAGCCACCTGAACCACTGGTTCTACCGATTTTTGAAGCGCCTCACCCAAAACCATTAATAATTCCTCGGGATGAACGGGCTTTGTGATATAATCAAATGCTCCATTTTGCATGGCATTGACAGCTGTTCGCACGTCATGAAAGCTTGTCATGACGAAGGCAGGAGTTCTTATTCCATCACTACGCAGTTGTTTCAAAAAATCTACCGAATTCCCATCTGGCAATCGGTAGTCCAGCATCAGGACTTCGTACGCTTGTCCTTCTGCATCACCTTTGGCCAAAGCCGTCTTTGCTTCCTTTATAGAAGCACACACCTGCACCTGATGCCCATGTTTACCTAGAAACGTACTTAGCAGTTTAGAAAATGTTGTATCGTCTTCAAGGAGAAGCAAGTGAGCCATATCAATGTGGTAATTTTAAATAATATAAAACTTAACGTTCCGGAAAAATGTAAAATTATAAAAACTAGCGCCAAAAAGCCGGAGAAAATTTCCCCGGCTTTTTGGCGCTATCCTTTAAAAGTGTAAATCCACTTATTTACTCTACCTTTTTACCGTCTTTATCCAAATTTACGGTCGAAGTTTCTTCTCCCTTTTTAAGTGCAATTTCAAAATATTGCGTATTGTCCTGTTTGGTTACCAAAAATGCACCGGTAACTTCCCAACCTGCATAGGCATCGCCGGCCAACGTGGTTTTAACCGCCTCCGGTAAATCCTCAGGTTTAACCGCTACTTTTTCTTGTGCAACAGTAACAACTGAAACAGGTGCTGTAAGCGTATTAGCTTGAACAGATGCAAACGATATAATTGATAAGGCGAATGCTGAAATGATTAGCTTTTTCATAATGTGATGTAATTTAATCGGTTAGTGAAAATATACATACTTCGTTTTGCTTTTTAACCCATCAAAACGATGCCTAGACAAACAAAATAACCAACACGCTGACTATCAATACATTAAATAAAATTAAAATTCTTACCTTTCCTTACAACTGACGGTTTCGATGGACACTTTGCGGAATAATGGGTCACCTAACCACTATTTGAGTCGGTTAAAAAATCCAGAAAATACCCCATCAAAATAGGTTTCGAAATTTTAAATGAATTCATTTTGTAGAAATACTTTTATATTTGACAGAGAAGTATATTTATATTTCTCATTCAAAGTCCTTTTTTTACTCAACGTTTTCTTAATTACATGGGAGTTCCCTATTCGGGCGACTCCCATTTTATTTACATAGATAACCTACACAATATGAGTTGTTAATAAAAATCAATAGCAAAAAAACACCTCTGACTCTCACTAATTTTAATAAAATGCGCGTCCATGTAACCCAGCTTGTGGTACGTTTTCCTATAATTGTAAATGAATCAGCGGGTAAAGGACGCCATTAACTGTCTAACCTTGTAAATTTGTAAATAACCTGAATCCTGACATATGAAATTGAAATTCGACAGACGCGGTTTTTTGCAAAAGGCCAGTCTTACTGCCCTTACTACTGCTCTGGGTACTGAAATCGTTTTCGCAAATAAGCTACCCAAAAACTATATCCCCTTTGTTTTTGGAGAAAAGGATGCTTTAAAAGACAAAAATTCCGCCATGATTGTTTTGGGAGATCGACCATGGAATGTCGAAACACCCGTCGATTTATTGGATGATCGGATCACACCTGTTGAAAAAATGTTTATTCGCAACAACGGATTGATCCCGGAAAAACTCGACGCCAGCACCTGGACACTTACCATTGACGGCGAATCGGCACAAAAGAGTAAAACATATACATTGGCTGATTTGAAAAAACGATTCAAGCATTACACGTATCAGCTGGTTCTTGAATGCGGAGGCAATGGGCGATCTGGATTTCAACCCCAAACCTCGGGAAATACATGGGGACAAGGTGCCGTTCATTGTGCCCAATGGACCGGTGTGCGTCTAAAGGATATATTGAAGGATGTGGGTATTAAAAGCGATGCAGTATATATTGGGTATCATTCCAACGATATTCACTTAAGCCGCGATCCTAAAAAAGAAGCAATTTCTCGTGGCGTTCCAATAGCCAAAGCCCTAGAAGACGAAACCTTGATCGCTTGGCAGTTAAATGGCAAAGATATACCGGAGTTTCATGGCTTTCCTCTTCGACTAGTCATTGGCGGATGGCCTGCCTCAGTTTCAGGAAAATGGCTCAGCCGTATTTCGGTGCGAAATAAAGTACACGATGGCGCCAAAATGGAAGGACATAGCTATAAAATACCCAAGAATCCGGTCATGCCAGGAGAGGATGTTCCTCAAACGGATGAATATTTCAAAATTATAGAGTCCATGCCAGTGAAATCGCTAATTACTTACCCAAAAACCGGGGCGATAATACCTGCAGGGAAGGAAGTAGAACTACGTGGACATGCCTGGGCAGGAGACCTGTCAGTAAAAACAGTACACATTAGCATAGACTTTGGCGCTACCTGGCAGGCTTGCAAACTCGAAGAAGCGGCAAATCGACTCGCTTGGCAACATTGGAACGCAAAAGTTCAATTGCCCGTGAAAGGATACTATGAGGTGTGGGTACGCGCAACCGACAGCAACAATGTGGCGCAACCGATGGTAATACCCGCGTGGAATCCGGGGGGCTACCTCAACAATGCCTGTGAGCGTATAGCACTCAAAGCGGAATAAAACACGATTCCGTTATTTATCCGATAAACCGTAAATCATGAAAGGCTTCATACTCATATTAACCGGACTGGTATTTTCAGCAGGGATTTGGATGCATAATATTGATGCTGTCAATTCGCATGCAACAACACCCTCGAATAAGGTATTTTCGGATACGCTAAAAAAAGATCCAGAAACCGGGCTCATCATTGACAAGGATCTATATATGGTGAAGGCACAATGTACCAGTTGCCACTCTTCCAAATTAATTATAGCGAACCATCTCACCCGGGATGGTTGGAAGCAAAAAATCCGTTGGATGCAGGCTAATCATAATCTATGGGAATTGGGAGAAACCGAAAAGCAAGTTTTGGACTATCTTGAAAAATACTACGCTCCCGAAAAGATTATCTCCCGCCGAAAACCCTTAGCCAATATTGAGTGGTATAAACTGGATGTGAAATAGACTCAGGTTTTGGGGTACTAAGAAAGGGATAAACATTCTCTACATTGCTTATATTTTCGCCTTCTATCGTCTTTTACATGAACCAATGAATGGCTAAACAGGCCCCAAAACCTTAAAACTAACACGTAATTCTTTACCTTTGCACCCCAATCGTTATGAATCAATACGCGTGCAAATTACTTCTCATACAACTTACAGAAAATTAGTCCATTATATTTCAGTCACTTTTTTAGTCCTGTTTTTATGTGCCTTCCAGCAGGATAAAGACAAGCAAACAATTCCCAAAAGTGATGTATTACCATCCATTGTAAAAGCTGAGGTGATTGGTATACAAGATGGCGACACCATCGAGCTCAAATTTCTTTTTGACGGTAAAAAGGCGGGGCATAGACAAGGCAAGCCATTGCGCATACGATTGTTACATGTGAATTGCCCAGAACGTGGCAAACCCTATTACAAAGTAGCGAAACAATATACCTCCGACCTGGTTTTTAGAAAAAAAGTACAGATACGACACGCTGGTAACTTTGACCGTTATGGCAGGCTTCTGGGAGAAGTCGTAATGCCTGATGGAAAATTCTTGAATAAAGAATTGGTTAAAATGGGCTATGCAGTTCATTTTAAAAAGTATTCTAATAGCAAAGAATATGCGCAACTGGAAACTGAGGCCCAAAAGAAAAAAATTGGGATTTGGAGCATGGACCCAATAACTTTGGGTAAACTCTGACCAGCATCCACCATGAGTGACCAGACTAAACTTTTTCAGATTCTATATCAAAATGAAATCCTCTTTCATTTACCGGAGGATAAGCGGGTAACGGCTATAAAAAACACCAATACACTTGCTGAGAATAAATCTGTTGAGCCAGTTGCAGAGCCTATAAGGCAAACGCTTGCAGAGCCTATACAAAATGTTAAAAACACTACTGTATTTCAGGAATTTCCTTCGTTGAATCATCAAATTTTAATATTGACGGAGAACGAAAAACAACCACAGCTACCTGAATCGGAAGCACTATTACTCGACAATATTTTAAAGGCTGTCAAGTTCTCAATTCATGAAGCAGACATTTTCAATTTTAGCTTATTGCCCCCTACTGATGCGCGAAGCATTTTAGCTCAGAAAAAAATTGGTCACTTTATTACATTCGGTGTTCCGCTCATCAAGCTAAATGTAGATTTACTCCTTATACCATACGTACCCAAGCTGGTTAAGGGAATTTGGTTTTTGATGGCCGACCCTTTGTCAACCATCGAAAGCGACCGGGAACTCAAGAAAAAATTGTGGCAGGCCCTTAAACAAATGTTCGAATAGGGCTCACACACCGTGTCCAATGCACATTAACGACCGATCATCACAATAATGTAGGTAAGTTCCCAGTTTTCATGGATAATCGTAGGCTAATCCATGAAAAATTATGGCCACATTCAATTTATCTCAAAACTATTCCGGTCGTCGCGAGCCGATGCCGAAGATTACTACGACGAAACGGCCGTAGCTACCCCGCCCCCATTTACTTCGAACCAGCCAAGTATACCGTTTACTGCTGAACTACCACCAGCCAGTACTCTTCATATTGACGAGTATACGAACGAACCCAACCCAACTAAAGTTGTAGAAATACCCTATTGGTTGGAAGATGAAGATACACTTCGGGATGAAGGTGTTTTGTTTGGGTTGTCGGAATCGGACCCAACGGAAAAAACTGACATCATCCATAAATACTTTGTTCACCTTGCGGCCGAACCTTTGAGCGAGATTGAACAGCACAACGAACGCATACAAGAGCTCAATCTCTTTATTGGCCAGAAATCGAACCGGATGGAAGCTCTGAAAGAGTTATCCAATACCAGACTCAGTCCCGAACCTCAGGCTGAACACCATTTACCGCGCACCCTCATGGGATTGGCCCTGTGCGCGGCCATGTGTATAGGAAATTTTTTCTTGATACGTGAATCGATCCGTCCCGTTTTTGCAGAAAATACCTGGATCGCCCTTGGCATTTTCCTGGCAGGTATGTTTAGCCTTTTCGGACGCATTTCACTTTTTCACGATACCTCCTCTACCATTACCAGGAGATCGCTACTTGAAGAAATCGGACTTCCGTTTGGCGCTGCGCTTTTTGTATTTGCCAACGTACTTCCTCACCAAAACTGGTTTCAGGCCATTGCCTTATTCGTATTTATTTTCTTTTTGTTTCTCTTCGCGGGGAAGCTCTTTCTCAGCAATATTACGGTGCTGAGGACCGACATTAAATCGTGGTTAGGTCCGATCCGAAACCGCAAACGTCTTGAAAAAGAAGAACTAGAACGAGAAACAGAAATGGCAGGCTTACAAGAGCAAACCGATGAACTTCGAATCAAAAAATGGCAGGTTGTTCGTGAGCTTAGTACGGCAGAAGCAGAAAGAGATCGCATATATGCACGAAGAGATATGCTCATAAAGCTGTTTGAGAGTGAATTCTATCTCGCCCGGCGTATGAAAAATCAATTCACCGGTAAACAGCTAACCTATATTCGAAAAGGGGAAGCATAATGCTAAAAATGCATCGACACCCTAATTTTTAATTTATTAAATCCCACGTTGGAAGGCGGTCATATCCCCATCCAGCAAAATGATTAAAGATATGGACGAACAAAATCTGAACCAAAATGGCGATTACCAGCATGGTTATGCCAGTGGTATTGAAGGTATTGACCGACAATCCTACGAAAATTATTTATCGAGCAACGTTCATAAGGACTGGACCACCGACCAACTATATCGTAAACAGGAAGCACTCACAACCGTTCAGAGCCAGAAACAGGAAGTATTGCATAAACAAAAGCTTTCATATGATCAGCTTCAGAAGGAAACCATGGGGCTTAATGGCAATATCCGCAAAATGCAGGATTTGGAAGCATCTATATCCCACATTGACTCCGAAACCGAAATTCTTAAAGAAAGGCGAGGCAGCAAAGCACCTACCTACTCTTTGATCGCCGGACTTATTTTCCTGGCTGCTGGAATTTCATTCATTGCGGGTGACTTGATCATCTCCCATGAAATCGTTGCATATGCGCTTAATATTCGTAATTCTAACGAAGCTTGGGCATTTGCCATTGGCTTAGCTATGCTATCGGTCTTGCTAAAACCCGCTTATGACCGACTCATCGAAGAACCGTATCACAAACAAGACAGTCCAAAAGCACAAACAAGATATGCCCGTTTTAAATTGATTCTGTCCATATTCGCTATTGCCACACTGGTGGTTTTAGGTTGGTTTAGATACGAAGCCTACCGTACCGATAAACTTAAAGAAGCCATTAATAAGTCTGTCAAAAACTTACAGCTTAATGCCGTTGATCCGATGACGGGTGCCCCCATCAATAGCCCTGAACTCACCAACAAAATTGAACAAGCGCTCCGTAATTCCGATCAACTAAACCTCAATCTGGTAAATAGTCCGTGGGCTTTGCTATCCTTTGTACTCAGTGGCGTTTTGTTTGCCATTGCCGGCGCGGTTTCACTGGGTATGGCTTTACCTGTTTTACAAGGGTTCTGGTACCGTTGGCTTCAAATTGATCCCAAATTATGGCGCTTGCGCCGCAGACGGAAAAGGATTCTTAAGCAAATAGACCCGCTCCAAGAAACGTTGGCAAATCAATTGGCACAAAAGAATATTCTTGAAAACGAATTGGCTAATCTGCCTGTATTAGATGAGTTAAAAAAAGAAGAACAAGAGCTACTCTTGGCAATTAAACAACTCGAAGAGGATAGACGTCAGGCTATCACGCAGTCCAGAGTAAGCGCCTATACAGATGGTCATGAACGCGGACGTGTTACCCGTGAAATTATGAATCAGGAAGAATATGATGCATGGCGTAGCCGGCATTTAACGGTATCGGACCTGGCAATGAAGGCCAAGGCCAATGCTACATCGGACAGAGCCGTTACCCGATCAAGAAGCACCGGCATGCGACCACATCAGGCCATACGTAAAGCCATCACGGATCGGTTCGACGAAAACAACTCCTAATGATTTTGCTTAAATTGGGGGCTCATATCTTTATTAAGATACCTATTATTATGATTTTGACCCCCAATTTAAGAATAGTCCCTTGTGACGACACCCTGTTCGATGCCATCAGAATGGGCAACAATACCCTTGCAAAAGTGATGGGGGTAAATGTACCTAAAAAATGGACTGAGTTCAGAGATACCTTTACGCCTTCATACCATCGCTGGAAGGCACATCCTCCGCTAAGAGAATGGTGGGTATACCTCATCATACACATCCCTGATAACCAACTCATTGGATCATGCGGATACAAAGGCGAACCCGACGCAACAGGATCCGTAGAAATTGGTTATGAAATTATACCCGGTTACCGCCTTAGAGGATTAGGTACAGAAACGGCTCGTGGCCTGGTTGAACACGCTTTTTCGAAAAGTGGTGTTCACAAGGTAATTGCCCATACTTTGGCCGAAGAAAGTGCATCTTGTCAAATTCTGCAAAAAGTTGGATTTGCACAAACCGAAGATGTGAACGACGATGAGGAAGGACCTCTTTGGCGCTGGGAAATCAAAAAATCCAATTCTTAATAGCAGTAATCGCAAAATGTAAGCCGCACTAATTCCATAAATATTTTCAAAAATAAATTGCATTGATTTGATAATTATTTATCTTAAATCATTATCTAGAAATTACACTTCTTGAATTAAATACCCATATCGAAATATGACATCAATAACCAAAGATACATTTCCATGGCTGAGTCACTACCCCGATGGCGTACCTTACGAAATCAATCCAGATGCATATCCCTCGCTGATCGAATTGATTGAAACAAGTTTCAAGAATTTCTCGGACAACGAGGCCTATACCAATATGGACAAGGTTATTACGTTCGGAAAACTGGATGAGCTGTCACGGAATTTTGCGGCCTATTTACAAAGTATTGGACTTAAGAAGGGAGATAGGATTGCCCTACAGATGCCTAACGTGTTGCAGTATCCCGTTGCTATGTTTGGTGCATTGCGAGCAGGGCTAATCATCGTTAATACCAACCCGCTGTATACCCCTCGGGAAATGCTCCATCAGTTTAATGATTCTGGGGCAAAAGCAATTGTGATTATGGCCAATTTTGCTTCCCATCTGGAAAAAATTGTTGGTGAAACCCGCATAGAGCACATTATCGTTACTGAGATTGGTGACTTATTAGGCTTTCCGAAGAAGTTCATTGTGAATGCTGTGGTGAAGTACATTAAAAAAATGGTTCCTGCTTACCATTTGCCTAACGTTACATCTTTCAATAGCGCGCTTAAAATTGGAGCAGGTGCAACGTATCAGAAACCAGTAGTGACCGGTATAGATGTGGCCTTTATACAGTATACAGGCGGTACAACC
>CALGRQ010000462.1 GCA_937880795.1 uncultured Dyadobacter sp.
AGGTTACGTTTTGGTTTGGATCTGAGGGGGACGTTTTACTATCCATGAATAGCTACTTTTCTAACCAGCCTGGATACGAAACCATTGAGCTGTTGGAGAAATCGGAGGTATACAGGTTGTCATATGCTTCACTAATGACACTCTACCGAGATCATATGGAGGTGGCCAATTGGGGGCGTCGGTTTGCAGAATCAGAATTAATTAAAGCTGAAATGAGATTTATAAGTCAGCGGTTTAAGCCTGCGGCAGAGCGTTATGGTGAATTCGCGAGCAATTTTCCGGAATTAACCGGAAGGGTCCAACTTGGGCATATAGCCTCTTATCTGGGTGTTAGCCAGGTAACATTGAGCCGCATTAGAGCGGAGTATAAATCCTTCTAATTTTTTAACAAATGTAAAGTTGATTGACCCCAGGCTTACCGAACTTTGTAGGAAAAACAAGGCATGAAGCCTTAAAATCACACAAAATGGCTTGGATCATATTAATTATCGCAGGAGTCTTTGAAATTGGCTTCACCACCTGTCTGAAACTTTCGGATAACTTCACCAATACCAAATGGAGTATTGGCTTTGTGGTATGTATTTCCATGAGCTTCTTTATGCTCAATAAGGCAGTTCAAACCATTCCCATGGGTACAGCCTATGCAGTATGGACGGGAATTGGTGCCGTAGGAACGGTGCTGGTCGGGATATTCCTATATAAGGAGCCAGCAGATTTCTGGCGTATTTTCTTCATTTTTCTTCTGATCGGATCCATTATTGGATTGAAAGTGGTAGCGAAATAGCCCAATAAAAAAGCAGGCAACTTTTAACGGAGTTACCTGCTTTTAGGAATATTCGCAATTATCTTATTTGCCCCAGCGCCATTCTTGGCCTATAACAAGTTCTTGTTTCAATCCTTGTGAGATAAGAAAATCTCTGGTAGCAGTATCCGAAAGTTTGGCAGCATCTAGCTTCTTAGATGTTGATAGCGCATATAAATACATCGAAGCAATGCGAACGGTGCTTTCAAGTTGTTGCTTGTCCACCAGGCTGAAATCATCACAATCCGCATGATAACATTGTAGCACAGCAGGTGTTAATTGTCCCGATAACCCAGCGATGGGTACACCTTCCAGCATAAAAGGTTGGTGGTCGCTATGTAAACCTGCACGGTTTTGTAACTCGTTTTTGAAATTAGGATCAACTTTTTGAACTGCGTTTCCTACGGTCTTGAAGAACTCGGTCATTCCGTCTCTGCCAAAAGAGTTGGCGCCTTTTGGATCATTGGTCATATCCAGGTTCATCATATAGCTCACCTGATCAAGCTTTCCCGATTTTTTTAATTCATCCACAAAATGTTTAGAACCAAGTAAACCTTGTTCTTCGCCCATGAAAAGGACAAATTTGATCGTTTTCTCAGGTTTTACTTTAAGTGCTTTAAAGGCACGAGCCACGTCCATGACGGCAAAAGAACCAATACCATTATCAATGGCACCTGTGGATAAATCCCAGGAGTCGAGATGCCCACCTAAAATCACAGTTTCTTCCGATTTCCCCTTTAAAGTGGCAACCACATTACGGGCTTTAATGGATTTAGATATATTGCGCATATCGATTTGTGCTTCCAACGGTGCCTCCTCTTTCATCCACTTGCGCACTTCTTCACCGCTTTCACTCGATATACACACAGCAGGGATAGAAATGATAGCACCCGTTACTGATGCAGTACCGGTTAATAGAATTTTTCCGGGAGCGCCATTCACCATGATGATACCCGTAGCGCCATATTGGATAGCCAAGGCTGTTTTTTCAGAGCGGTGTAGATTCTTTTTTCCGGGAGCGCCTACAAGACCAATATTAGCCAATGCTATACGGCCTTTTAGCTTGTCTTTTACGGCTTCAAAGTCTTCTGGCAAACCATTGCCTACATCTATAATTTCGCCTTGAATTTTTGCTTCAACCGGTGAGTGTGCCAAAGAAACAACCTCGACATCCCGGAAATTGTCGCTGCTCCCAGGAGCGATGCTTAGCGTGACGGTATCACGCATCCAAGCTTCTACTTCGAAGGGTTGATATACAACATCGCTAAATCCGTAGCTTTTGAGCAGTTTAAAGGCAAACTCTTCTGCCCTTGCACCATTATTGCTCCCTGTAAGGCGGTGCCCAATGGTTTTGGTAGCAGTTTCTAACGACTGGTAGACTTTGCTATTCTTTCTAATTTCACGGTCGAGCTGAGAGAAGGGTTTTTCCCATTTTTTGTCTCCTGGCTTAAAACCGGAAATGAAAACAAAGAGGAAGCAAACTAAAATTAATTGTACAATTTTTTTCATAAAAAGAGTTTTAGCTGTCAATGCTACATCGGATGTTGAGAGATAAGGCAAGCCCGTTCATAACACAATTAAGACTTCAAATAGATTCCCTTAGTCTCAAATACTTTGCGAAAGTTTTCTTAAATATATTACTTTTCCAACAACTAACCTGTAACTGACGGTGATATAATGATTATGAGGGCCATAAGTGTAAAAATCACACTTAATTGATAATTATTCGGTTCAATGGAACATTATTATACGTTTTAGCGCTTATCTTTAATAATTCAAAGAAACTCCATCATAATTAAAATATTAAATATGTATTTCCTGGGATTTGATTTAGGCAGTTCATCTATAAAAGCTTGTTTACTTCATGCAGATACCGGTGCGGTGGCTGCCTCTGCTTTTTATCCTGAAAAAGAAATGACCATTGCTGCACCCAAACCCGGCTTTGCAGAGCAGCAACCTACACAATGGTGGGAAAATGCATGTTTAGCTTCTCAGGCGGTGATGAAAAAGGCTGGAATTGCACCTGAGGAAGTAGGGGCTATCGGAATTTCTTATCAAATGCACGGCTTGGTTGTGGTAGATAAAGAAATGAATGTTTTGCGTCCATCCATCATCTGGTGTGACAGCCGCGCTGTGGAGGTAGGTAATCGTGCCATGGAAGCCTTGGGTGAAGATTTCGTGTTGCCACATTTACTTAATTCTCCGGGAAATTTTACCGCTTCTAAGTTAGGATGGGTTAAACAGAATGAGCCTGACGTATATGCAAAGGTGTATAAGTTTATGCTGCCCGGAGACTATCTGGCCGCAAGAATTACGGGAGAAATTGTTACCACACCTTCGGGACTGTCGGAAGGGATTTTTTGGGATTTTGCGAATGATCGTCCAGCAGATTTTTTATTTGATCACTTTGGTTTCGATCAGGCTTTAATGCCTACGGTACTACCAACGTTTTCAGAACAAGGAAAGGTTACGGCTGAGGCCGCCGCGGCATTGGGTCTGAAAGCGGGTACTCCCGTAACGTATAGGGCGGGAGATCAGCCGAATAATGCTTTTTCGTTAAATGTTCTGGAGCCAGGGGAAGTTGCGGCCACGGCTGGGACCTCGGGTGTTGTATATGGGGTGAGCGATCAGATCAAGTTTGATCCACTTTCTCGTGTGAATACTTTCTTGCACGTAAATCCGGTTTCCAAGGCATCTCGGTATGGGGTTTTGCTATGCGTGAACGGAACGGGTAGTCTCAATGGCTGGTTACGGAATGCGCTGCTCCAAGGAAACATTTCTTATCCTGAAATGAATAATCTGGCCGCACAGGCACCTGTTGGCGCCGATGGGCTATTGTGTTTGCCTTTTGGAAATGGGGCCGAGCGTATGCTCGAAAACCGGGATCCGGGTGCAAGTTTTAAAGGTTTGCAATTTAGTCGTCATGGGTTGAGTCACTATACACGCGCGGCACAGGAAGGCATTGTATTTGCCCTATACTATGGTATGGAGATTATGGAAACCGTAGGTGTTTCATTAAAGAATATTAGAGCCGGAGAAGCCAATATGTTTTTGAGTCCCGTGTTTAGGGAAACGTTTGCTAATGTTTCGGGGGCTACCGTAGAGTTGATCAACACCGACGGAGCACAAGGCGCGGCACGAGCTGCCGGTTTTGGCCTAGGATACTATAAAACGAGAGAAGATGCATTTACCGGCTTAACGGCCTTGCAGACCATTACACCAGACGCTACTTTAACTGAGGCTACCAAAGATGCCTATGGCAGATGGAAGGAAGCTTTGCTGAATGGATAATGCGTCCGTAAAATGGGATAAATAAGTTTCACCGATATACCGTTAATTCTGTCACGGTATATCGGTAATTCTCCGTAATTTAATGCACCTCACGCCTTTGCTGCGGTTCTTGCGACTTCCTCAATTTTGAAAGCCACAATTTCGACTACTTTCACGGTCAGGTTTTCCTTGTTGACGTATTGGCGATAGTTCAGTTTTCCTTCCACCGATACACTTTTTCCTTTTTCCAGGATGGTTTCGCATTGCTGTGCAAGCTGGCCCCATGCTACAATAGAATGCCAGGCAGTATTCTTTACTTCCTCTTTATTTTTATTGGTATAGCTTTCATCGGTGGCTAAGGAAAAAGTAACAACCCGGCCGCCTTCAAATTCTCTTACATTGATTTCGCGTCCTACATTTCCGATTAATTTTACTGAGTTCATGTCCGTAATGGTTTAAAATGGATAACTGTTTGTGATAAGATCCGTTTGTTCCGAATCGATGGGTCAAAGGTGGTGGGTCGGATGGACACGAGTCGGTTATTAACTATTTACAGGGCGACTATATACCAGATGGGACAAAGAAAATTTAATTTTGTAACCACCTCAAATTCATGTAAATAGAAAATTCAAATCATGTTTGAGCTTCCACCCTTTGTCGATACAAATTTGAAGGAATGAAAAAGAAGGAGCACGACTTTAATCGCTTATAGTCGGGTAAAGTCGTTTGCAAATGGAAAATTCAATCGCCAAAAAATAAATCTTAGTAGTAAAACTAAATATGTAATAGGGAAGAAAACACAAGAAGATAGAGTTGAACTAACAAGAATCGAACAAACAATAAGAAGCTTAAACTAGCCATATTGAAAATTTATTTATCGAAATCTCGTGTTTCTTGTTGTATTGTTAAATAATTTAAATTACTTTTGACATAGAAAAAAAGCGTACCCCAGCTTTCTCACGGATAGGGCACGCTTATAAATACGATAATAAATGTAGCTTTTTGTTTGGGTCTATGCGAATTTTTCGCTGATCCTCGCCTAATTGCTATGGTCATTTACTTAGTGCAAAGATACATACTTAGACCTTAATTACAAGTAAAATGGATAAAATTATTGCACAAGAAGCTGTAAAATCCCTTGAAGAGGCTAAAAGTCAAACTATTGAAGATATAAAGCAATTGCAGGTAAAATTAGAAGGTTTTGAGGTGTCGATCGCATGGTTTAACCAATTTGTCGATAATCATAACATTGACGAGTCTATCAAAAAAAATGCTGACGGAATTGAGTTGTCTTATAACAATATTGCAGAATTGAATGTTACAGATAATAGCCAATTCCCGATCAAAGGAGACCGAAAGGCTCAAATTATATTTACACTAAATCAGCTTGGCAGATTTGTTAAATTAAAGACGCTAGGTTCGGAAATAAAAGACCAGCTTAATGTTCCAGATCTAAAATCCGATACGTTCCTAAGGACGCCAGTTGGTGCAATGGTAGAACAGGGGGAATTGGTGGCAATACGATACAACGGAAACTGGAAGAAATTATTTTATGGTCTTCCTGGATGGATAATAGATGGCGAGGATGGTAAAGAAATTAAAAACGGATATTCTCCATTAAGTGACGAAATAGGGTACGGGTTAGATCAAGTGGAATTTGACTTTGAGCCTAGAAAATTTAATAAGGATGGTGATAAGTCTGATTTACAATCTAACCAAGGTGAAGGATATCCATCCGAGGATGAAGATTTTGATGAAGTTGAGGATAGCGGAAACGATGATTTGCCATTCTAAAAATAATAAGAGCACCTGCTTCAACAAGTGCTCTTATTAAGAAATTAATTGCAGGGTTAATGTAGTAGACTAACTCCGCACTAATCGGCGATAAATTTCCCACGTCGTTAAAGGGATGGGAATCTATTTATTCACACATACAGATGCTGCAAGAAAATGCAAAAATTGAGCACCCGTGTTACTGTTATACGCCGTATAGTTCCTGTACGCGTAACGGTCATTCGAAAAATCACAATCCGGACAACCCGGTAATGCGAACAAGCGGTATGCCGTTGGGAGTGGCGGTAACCACTACGAAATAATTTCTGATAGATAACGGCTAAAGCCAAAATTGGGGTCGCACCCCCGATTATTCTATCGAAATCCTACGAGATTCGAAAACAGATCCGGTCTCGTTTGTAACAAATATGGTTGGCTGAATTCATTTTTGGTCGACCTATTTGCATTACACGACAAATATATATATGTAATTGACCAAAAGCAAATTTGAGTATCTGTATTTTAATGGTTTATGTAAAATAAATACCTTGTATTTGTCCCAACATGTTACTAATATTTGTATATTTGTACAGGTTAAAACGGACAAGCAAAAATGACTTCTCAATTCAACAGTTTACTTCAAGTGTTAGACTTCTTCAAGGAAGAAGAAACATGCAAGAGATATTTAGCTAACAAACGTTGGAGCCTTGGTGTTACTTGTCCGCATTGCGAAAGCAAAAAAGTATACACCACTAACCGTGGGTATAAATGCGCAAATAAAGAATGTTACAAGAAATTCACGGTAATTAGCGGTACTATTTTTGAGAATACCAAGATCGGTTTAAGAACTTGGTTTGCTGCAATGTATCTATGTACTGCACATAAAAAAGGAATTAGTTCTTTACAGTTGAGTCGTGACTTAAATATCACCCAAAAAACTGCTTGGTTTGTTTTACACCGTATCCGTGAAATGCTGTCAGAAAACGCCCCCGAGTTACTAGAAGGAACTGTTGAAGTTGACGAAACTTATGTAGGCGGTAAAAACAAAAACCGTCATGCTAACAAGAAAACGAAAGAGGGAGAGAAAGACAAAACGGCGGTTGTAGGTGTTCTTGAAAGAGAAGGAAACGTTTCTACCTATGTTGTTGATGAAACGACCGGAGAGGTATTGCAAGGTATTATGCGGGCAAAAGTAAGCACATCAGCTACACTGATCACTGATGCTTACAAGTCATACCATGGATTAGGAAAGGACTACAAGCATGTTACTGTAAAGCACTCAGAAGGTAATTATGTTACGGAAGGTGTTTTTCATACCAACAATATTGAAGGATTCTGGAGCCTTTTGAAAAGAGGGATTATCGGTATCTATCACAATGTAAGCCCAAAACATCTGCACAGATATTGTGATGAATTCGGATTTCGTTATAATAGCAGAAAATTTAAAGACACCGTTAGGTTTGAATTGTCAATAGAGCGTGCGAGTGGAAGGAGATTAAAATACACAGACTTAATCAATGATTAAGATTATGGAATCGGAAAAGAAAAAGGAGAAAGAACCGAAAAAACGAGCGGAGAAATACGAAACGAAGGTTGCCGTAAAAGGAACCTTTGAAGATATGATTGTAGCGGCTTTAAAGCCTAAGAAGAAGGGGGGCAAAAAAGTTAGCCCATAAGACGCGAATTCGTGCATATGAAATTAATACCATCAGTAAACAAGCTAAATCGAAAAGTAGGTAAAGTAATTGTCATTTGTATGGCGATAGTGATAACAGTAGTAACTGTAACCTCTGGCTTCTTCTGGAAGAAATTCTCTGGCTTTTAGGACTTACATACCTTGCTCTGGGAATGATTTATGGAGCCATGAGATTTTTAAAATACATTTTTGAATAACAAACCATTAACCGGTACAGACCGTACTCTGGGAGTAATACGCAAGCTGTAGTACTATCAGAAGTTTAACCTGCTCTTTGAATTTTAAGTTTTAATTCTGACTATCAAACAGTCTTAGTGTATTGACTCTAAAGAATTATGACTTATGAAAGTCCCCAAGATTCGGGGTTTGAAAAATATTTCGAACCTTGTCCCATCTCATATATAGTCGCCATTTACAGTCATCTAAAAACGTTTGCACCCGTTTGCAAATGAATATATGGGTAATGGGTGCACTTTGGCTCAGATCGCTACCGATGCAGCGTTACGCAAAGTACTTCTCTTGTAGAACTGGTTTGCAACGTTTTTTGAAAAGGAAGGAAAGCGCAGACCAAACATTGGAAGCCAATCACGTATGCGGGAAGTATGAATTCAGTAAATTTTTGAATGTTAAGAAATGATCATGAGAAGAAATACGCCCTAATAACAGCAAAGCCAATAATGACCAAGGCCGCAACAACAACGAGTAACCTAATGATTGAACTTGTGCGAAATACAAATTCATTGGGATCCCTTTCTCCACATTTTGGACAAAATTTGGCATTACCTGCTATTGTTTCCTGACACGTTCTGCATTGGATCAAATACGCCATGTGACTAAGGGGTTTGTTTGGGAGGAAGTCTAAATATAGTTAATAATTGATTGATCAAAAATTACTTATACTATTAATTTTTGGAATGTATAAAACTGCTATTAGACCTCATGGAACCAAATTTATGCTTACCGATATTCATATTTTGTAAGCTAGTGTTTGCTCTTAGAATCTAATTTATACCCGTTTGCAAATGGTAATTTTCAATTACTATTCCTGATTTTGGATATTTATATTGCATAAACGATTGATTGACACACACTTCATATTTTCTTCGATTTAGCAATAGTTATCATGGCCGATTGTTTGGAATGCGGTAAACCGCTCATGGGAAGAGTTGACAAAAAGTTTTGTTCCGATATGTGTCGAAACAGCTATAACAACCGCCTCAATTCTGATTCATACAATTTGATCCGGAATATGAACAACCAGCTGCGTAAAAACAGAAGGGTGTTGGAAGAACTGTGTCCGGAAGAGAAGGCAAAAACCACCCGAAGTGCTTTAACGGCAAAGGGATTTGACTTCAATTTAATAACAAGCATACGACCAACCCAAAAGGGAAATGTGTATTATTTTGTATACGATTATGGGTACCTGGAACTGGAAAATGACTATTACCTTATTGTGAAGGACAAGCGCCTGGAAAAATAAGTCTTAGGGCATGCATTGGATGAAATATTTTATTAATCATCTGATAATAAGAATAGTATACGTAAACGATATATCGTGGGTTACTAACCGTTCCTTATTAATAAATTTAGCCTATTTTTGCACTCTGATTCAAACAATTACCGAATGAAAAAAGTTAGTTTAAGTGATTCCGGACCAAAAGTATCCGAGGCTATCTATGGCTTTTGGAGATGGACCGATGAAGGCTCTATTACAACGGCCAATATTGAAAAGACGATCAATCTGTGTCTAGATCTTGGAATCAATACCTTCGACCATGCAGATGTCTACGGAGATTTTACAATCGAAGAACACTTTGGAAAAATAATCAGGAATAAGTCGTTTAAGCGGGAAGATATAGTCCTTTTTAGCAAATGCGGAATACGTTTTTCGAAAAATGGACATTTGAAATACTACGATACTTCCCGTGATCACATCATCCATAGCATTAACGGTTCTTTAAAACGGTTGCAGACGGACTATCTGGATATATTCCTGTTGAATCATAGTGATTTTCTGACAGATCCCGAGGAAACGGCAGGAGCGCTGGCAGAGGTGGTAAAGTCGGGCAAAGCCAAACATATTGGTGTGACTAATTTTTCTGTTTTTCAGCATCAATTGTTGGAATCCTACCTTCGTATACCCATTGTAACGAATCATATTGAACTAAACCTGATGAATACTTCGGCTATTGAAGATGGTCGGATTGACTACATCAAACAGCGGTTTAGCAAACCATTGGCTTGGGCACCCTTGGCCGGTGGTAAAATTTTGAATGGAACCGATGAATTTGCAGTGACTCTGCGTGCCAAATTGCAGGAAATAGGGACCAAATACAATGCCAATATTGAGCAAACTGCCGTAGCTTGGCTCATGAAACTAGGTACTTTACCCATTATTGGTTCACAGTCTGAAACCAGAATCCGCAATGCGGCCAGTGCTTCGGAGATCAAGTTGAGCCATGAAGATTGGTATGAGATATATAGCGTTTCTCAAAGGTAATTTTTGAGCGTGCAGGACGGTCACGTCTGGCTAAAGATCGGGATTATGCATCAGCATGTCCCGATCTTTTTGTTTTATGGCAATCTGCAATGGAGGGACGACAGCGTTGAGAAGCGTGTATTATGGACTGAATACTTTGCTAAAAATTATTTTGGAGCTACAAATTCATCCAATAACGGAGCAATTTTAAATTTCGTTGGTGAAAGCAAAATGCCCTTTACCTCTCGATTTAATAATTAACTTTTGATTGCTGAGTTCCTGATACGCCGCTTCAACGGTGGCTCGGCAGATCAACTGGCTTCTACTTATTTCATTGATGGATGGTAGCTTATCTCCTTGTTTTATCGTATCGTTTTTAATCAGTTTTGCAATACCTTCTGAGAGTTGCTTGTACATAGGTTTGTGCCCCAATTTATTAATTGATAAATGTTGTAAAAACTGTTTTTTATCCATGGTTAATGTTATTGCTCTGTAAGTGTTAAAAAAAGATCTGGTTGTTGTATGGGTAGTAATTTCAGATCGATATGTGCTAACAAATAAATAACCAAGTAAGGAGTTAAAAACAGGAATTAGACCAATGGAGAGGGTAACTTCCTATATTACCGATATAAAGGCCCAAGCACCGTTGGTCGAGAAAATTGGTTGTTTGTCGTTAAAATTTTCATTTTGTGCCTATAGAGCGGTTGTTGGAGATTGTCGCTTTTACGAATATGTTGAAAATGTTAATTTTGGTACATGCCCAATTATTCTACCCAAGCTTTAGCAAATGCCATCAATGTGAAATCCCTCCGCAATGGTTGGATTCAAATGCTTTTTTGGGGGTGTTATTTTTTATTTGAATGGCTCAACACGGGCATTTTTCTGGGTTGTTTTGATCAAAGCTTTTTCAGTATAGCTTTAAACCTGCCTATTTTGATGTTTGCCGGTTACTGGCATCTCATGGTAACTGTGAGGAGATACCTGTTAGAAGGTAAAATGGCTGGTTTTTGGATTAGTTTGTTAGGGGGGATTCTTGTTTTTGGATTGATCCGGAGGTTTGTAAATTATACATTTTATTTCCCCATTTATTACCAGCAGGGCCTATCCAAACCTTTGATTTATTTGCCTAAAATACTCTACGAAACGATGCAAATTCACCTGGTGGTCGCGTTGTTTGTAGTGATGGAGCTTGTGCGTTTTGCGATATATCAAAATCAATTGAGCGAATCGTACCGCAGAGAGAAACTTGCCACGGAATACAATCTTTTACAGTCGCAGGTACAACCCCATTTTTTATTTAATACCCTTAACAACCTTGTCTCCGTATCCATAAACATGCCTGCGCGAATGCCTCATCTTTTGCAGAGGCTGGCTGGTTTACTGAATTATCAGCTGCACGAAAGTCATCTTTCGAATGTGCCGATTGGTAAGGAAATAGAATATCTAAACGACTATATCGCCCTCGAGAAGATTCGATATGGAAACAGGTTAGATGTCCGGACAAACTTTAACGAATGGGAGGGCTGTACGGAGATAGCAATACCACCCATGCTTTTGCTTCCTTTTGTTGAAAATGCGTTTAAACACGGGGCGTCTCAAACAGAAACAGATTGTTGGATTCAAATTAACCTTTCCAAAAAAGGACAGCGTCTTACATTTTCTGTCGAAAACTCTATACCCGATATGGATTTGGAAATTGTTTCCATGGGGCTGGGATTAAGTAATTTAAAAAAGCGACTGGACATACTTTTTCCGAACAATTACGAATTAATAACCATGCCGGAAGTGAATCAGTATCTTGCCGTTTTAAAATTTAATATTAACTAATGGGGATTAGGTGCTATGTGATTGATGATGAGCCACTCGCGACGGATTTGTTAAAGGAGTATATAAGCCGTATACCGGATTTGGAACTTGTTGGATTATCCAATAGCCCAACGCAGGCATTGACAATATTGCAACAAAACCATGTTGATGTGCTGTTTAGTGATATTAAAATGCCAAAACTCTCAGGATTCGACCTGCTTAGGCCTTTGAGCTATCGGCCAAAAGTTATTTTTACCACGGCTTTTCGGGAATACCCTTGGATAGTTATGAGTTTGATGTGGTAGATTATTTAGTCAAACCGATTTCCTTTGAACGTTTTTTGCAAAGTGTAGGGAAGATATACCGGTTTTCGTCCTTACCAGTTATGTCTTCCGAGGTTACAGAGCCAGCCCACTCTTTGAAGGATTATCAATATTTCAAAGTAGACAAGGAAATGGTTAAACTTGATCTTGACGATATTTTTTGGATTGAAAGTCTAAAGGATTATGTTAAAATACATACGGCTAACGGTACTTTGGTTTCCTATTTGAGAATAAGCTACTTAGAAGAAAAATTGCCGGCAATACGTTTTCTTAGAATTCATAAATCCTATATTGTTTCCTTGAAGCATATACAAGCCATAGGGGCCAACTAT
This sequence comes from uncultured Dyadobacter sp., assembly GCA_937880795.1. Lineage (GTDB taxonomy): Bacteria > Bacteroidota > Bacteroidia > Cytophagales > Spirosomataceae > Dyadobacter. Next base: position 12,482 of record CALGRQ010000462.1, read on the forward strand.
ATACGGGTTAATCATCAGGAACTTCCCGTAGGACGCTTTTATAAGGCTAAGCTGGATGAATTGTTTCCCAAGTCGATTTGAAAGCAGGAGCATTTATTGCCTCTTTTGACGACTCACTTAGAAATCACAATCCGCCATTCATTTCCGCTATATACTTTATATTTTTCGGAAAAGCTGGCCATGTTGATCCCCAGAGAAAAATGCAATAGGCTGTTAAAATACCCCACGTTTACCCCTTCTTTAACATCTCCAAATGTATTTACATAGGTTACCGTGCCCTCATATACCTTTTTGGAATTGTTGGTGATGATAACCCTTATAGGATCCCCCAATTTAGCGCCCAAGTGATTAAAGGTTGGCTGGTCAATATTGGTCCAAACGTTGCCGTACTGAATATCCAATATCGGAATGGTACCCGTTACTTTTCCGTCGGTATATAACGGTTTTTGGTAGTGGAGCGAAATGACTTTATTGGTTAATTTGGGGCCCACCTGATCCATCGTGATCAGTTTGGAAGCCAACCGGGCTGCGGTATAGGCATATACATCCCGACCATGAAAAGTATAGGATGCTCCTGAGTTTTTTCTACGGTTGGTCACTTCGTCAATTTCGCGAACTTCCTGAATACCCAACTGTTCTGCAACGAGCGTAAGTGTGCCGTTATCGGGTGTTACAAAATAATGACCAGATTGCGTCAGTAACACCACGGAGGTACGATTTGTCCCTACGCCTGGATCCACAACTGAAACGAAAACGGTGCCTTTTGGCCAGTACGGTGCAGTTTGCACCAACCGGTATGCCCCTTCCCAAATGTTATAGGCAGGAATTTCGTGGGTTAAATCATACAATTTAAGATCGGGAGAAACATTTAGGGCCACACCCTTCATAGCAGCTACCGCCCCGTCTTTCAATCCAAAATCGGACTGGAAAACCAGCATGTTATTTTGAGCAATTGCCTGGCTACAAATTAGAAAAAACCAGAGCCTAATCAGATTTTTCATACGGATGGATTCCTATATCGCATGGGTTGCTCAAAAACGGGCTTAATTCTCTTTCAAAGCCTTTGCATCCAGTTTTCTAATAATTTCCTTTTTGTCAAAAAGCAGTCTCCATACGGCAAAAGGAGTTTCCTGGCCCGGCATACACTGCTTGCAAATGGGGCTTTCTACGGCAACTGGGGCATTATAGACGAACAATGTATCATTCAGGAGCTGAACGTTATCGCTCGCTACCGACTTGGTTTTTGCACTGTATAGGTAGGCTTCCAGTACTTCTTTTTCCTTTGCGTTAATCCCTGGACTATGAATGTCGGCTTCACCCAGTAATTGAACCTTCACCCCATATTCCTTCTCCAACGCATTTATCAAGGCAATTTGTGATATATCCTTACACAAAATGCTAGCTTTTTCCGGATGTGCCGCAAGTTCTTTTTGAAGCGTTTTATCGGAAATCTGAGCTATTTTTTTCCCCCATTCGTCAATGGTATAAATGAGTTGCGTATTGGTTACCCGCTTGATCTGAGAGGCTTTTATTTCCCGAGAAAGTTCTTTGGTGTTTTCTAAGCGCTTGGTTTGGCAAGCTGAGATACTCAATAGCAAGGCTGCCGAAAGTGCAACACTCTGGATGATATGTATGGATTTCATGATAGAAGCAAAGAAAATAATCTCAAAGATGGTTAATTTAATTCAAATCCTGTATTTAAGGCAAGGATTGGCTCAATACTGACAGCTTTCAAAATTAAAAACGGTTTATTGACTATCTTTGTGCCCCAATTGACCATTGCCCAAGATATTATAATATCATGATAGATAAATTAGAAGCTATAAAGGAGCGTTTCGAAGAAGTTTCGCAACAAATTATACAACCCGAAATTGTTTCGGATACGGCCCGCTATTCAAAAATAAGTAAGGAATATAAGGATCTTGGCAAGATTGTAGATCAGTATGCCATTTATCTGAAATTGCAGAATGACATTGCCGGAACCAAGGAGCTGATTGCAACGGAAAAGGATGAAGAGCTTCGTCAAATGGCAAAAGAAGAGCTGGATGAGCTAACGCCTAAGTTTGAGGAATTGGAGCAGGTGATTAAAGAAATGCTTATACCCAAGGATCCTAACGATAGCCGGAATGTGATTCTGGAAATTAGAGGCGGAACGGGTGGAGATGAAGCCGCAATTTTTGCCGGAGATTTGTTCCGGATGTATCAGCGCTTTTTTGAAAAAATGGGCTGGCGTACATCGGTAATGGATTTTACCGAGGGGACAAACGGTGGTTACAAAGAGATTATCTGTAAGGTTGAGGGAGAAGATGTTTACGGAAAGATGAAATTTGAATCGGGTGTTCACCGGGTTCAGCGAGTTCCTCAGACTGAATCTCAGGGTCGTATTCACACTTCTGCGGCTTCGGTGGCGGTATTGCCAGAAGCAGAGGAGGTAGATATACAGATTAACATGAACGATATAAGAATTGATACGTTTATGTCGTCTGGTGCAGGTGGACAGTCAGTAAACACCACTTATTCTGCTGTTCGGTTGACGCACATACCGTCTGGCTTGGTAGTAAGTTGCCAGGATGAGCGGTCTCAGTTGAAAAATAAAGAAAGAGCATTGAGTGTACTTCGCTCTCGTTTGTATGAAATTAAATTGAAAGAGCATAACGACTCTGTTAGTTCAGCGAGAAAATCGATGGTAGGAAGTGGAGACCGTTCTGATAAAATACGGACTTACAATTATCCACAAAGTCGTATTACCGATCACCGCATTGGCTACACGGTATACAATTTGCCAGCCGTAATGGAGGGAGATATAGCCGAGTTTATTGAAAGACTGCGTATAGCTGATAATGCTGAAAGAATGCAGGAAGGCGAAGGCGTATAACACTAAGTTTGCCAATTACAAGAAAAATCCCCGTGTGGTCTGCATACGGGGATTTTTCTTGTTAAACATAGTCTGCTGCATTTAGGGGTATATGCCCGGATAAGTCTTTGACTTATAGGTTTCAAAATCTTGTTTTTTGTGATAGTTTTCTCCGAAGAAGGTGATAACCTGATGAAATTCCTTGGCTTTCATATAGCCTGGTAGGGGCTGTATCATTTTAAAAGTATCATCTAAAAAGACAGTCGTAGGGTAGCTAGGCTGATTGTTGGTAAGCGCTAGGGCCAGGTCATGGGTCCTGCCCTGATTGACAAACTGTTTTCCACTGAGCGTTATCGCCTCCTTTTGTTCCGCATTCAACTTTACAGCATAATAGTGCTTGTTGATGTAGTCCACCACAGCTTTATTCTTGAATGTTTCCCGGTCCATTACCTTGCACCAGCCACACCAGTCGGTATAAACATCGATCAGTACTTTACGAGGTTCTTTTTGAATTCGGGTAAATGCTTCTTCTATGCTAATCCATTTAATTTCACCATCTTTTGGGGTAGGTGTATCGGACTTGAAGCCGGTCAGTATACCTAATGAAATGAAAACAAATAGAAATGCCAATGCCTTATTTTTCATGCGGTTTCGTTTTATTTACAAAACAAATATGAAGATAAAATAATTTTAAATCGATGAATGTCAGCCAGGTTATTCCGATTCTTAGAATTTTTGACGAGGCGAAAGCCATGGAGTTTTATGTGGACTGGCTGGACTTTAAAGTCGACTGGACTCATCGGTTCGACGAAAAATCGCCTATATACATGCAGATATCCAAAAGTGGGATCATTCTGCACTTGTCGGAACACCATGGCGATTGCACGCCGGGAGCAAAAGTATTTATCGAGTGTGACGGCGTTCGTGAATTACATCGGGAATTGACCGAGAAACAATATAAATATAACAGGCCAGGCCTGGAAGAAGAACCGTGGGATTCCATATCGGTAACGGTTATAGATCCTTTTATGAACCGGCTCGTCTTTAATGAAAGGCTATACTCTGTGTGAGAAAGGTTTAGGCTGGCGAGTCCGTATCGGCGTCCTCCTCTTCCACTTTATCTGCTCCAAATAGTGAGTTGTAACTTTCGCCATATTTTTTGCGCATCCGCTGCTTATTCTTTTTAACGGCGTCCACTGTAATCCCCAAAATTTGGGCAATTCGTGGGTTGTTGAAGCCCATTTTTTGCAAGAACAGAATTCGAAGGTTGGAGTCGGTTAATCCATCAAGATTTTCTATAATTGATTGATAGAAAGCAGGCTCTTCCTGAACAAACACTTCCTTGAAATTTTGCCAGTTACTTTCACTCATCAAATGTGATTTCAATAGTTCTTCCAACTTCCCTTTACGAGATTCAATTACGGATAAGGGGGAGTTCCTGGTTTGTTTGATTTCCCGTCTAAGCTTTTCAATTTGCGTATTTTTTTCGCCCAGATAATCCCGATACGCGGAAAGTGTTTTTCTCGTCTCGTTCAATTTATTTTCAGAAGTAACCTTTTCCAATTGCAGCTTCATCACCCTGTTCTCATAATTTGTCAGGCGTAATTTGTTCCGACGTCGATGGGCAATGATGATAAACAGTAATGTTAGTAACACCAGAATGCTCATTAAAATGATTACATTTCGAACTAAGGAAGCCTGTTTTAGCTTGTTTCGCTCTGTCTCCAAACTTAGGTTCAGAATTTCTTTTTGGGCTTTTAACCCTACCTGTTGAAGCACGGTGTTGCCATCCAGCAGAGCTGTTTCACGCTCTAAGGAATCCAATCGGCGTCGTGCCTCTAATTCGGCTACGGAGTTGTGTTGTCTTCCATATAGCTCGATCAGAAACTGAACAATTTCATATTCATTTTTCTTATAATAGGTTTTAGACTTCGCAATTTCCATGGCCGCATTTAATTCTGTCTCGGCTATGTTCAGCTTGTTTTGTTCCAGTGCTAATTTTGCCAGTTGAACTCTGACAAACATGGTATTTTGTGGATTATTGTATTGTGTTGAAAGGTGTAAGTCCTGTTTGAGCGCCTTTTCAGCTTTGTCATACTGGCGATTAAGTCGATATATTTCGGCCATACTACCCAAAGTTTTGGCTTGGCGGATATAATCTCCACTTTGTGTCGATTCTTTCAGTGCTTTTTGATAGTATTCTTCGGCTTTTGGCAAATCATCCAGCGCCAAATAGCAATGGCCCATAGCATTCAGAATATCTCCCGATTCGATTGTCCCTGGCTTTACTTTTTTTTGGGCTTTTACTAAAAATTTGAGCGCTTGTTCGTGATCTCCCAGCGTGGTGATAAAGTATGCGATTTTTTTAAAGCAATTTGCAGGATAAAGTATGTCTGCATCCCGGGATAATTCCACCTGGTGCACAGCCCTAACAAAATAGGGCATGGATTTTGCGAGCTGACGATAGGTGTATAGATAAAAGCCATATTCCGTGTTTGCCCAAATGAAAAGATCCTTTTTATGGTGGGCGGATTGAATGGCGCTCACAAAAAGAGAATCGCTTTTTGGATTAAACGCATCGCGTGCTCGGGCGGTTGCGTTGGCTAGTAGTACATTTTTAACGATCAGAATGTCGTCTTTGATCACCAGGTTTCCAGGCGAATGAAGTTTTTCGTCGAAAGTCTGTTGTATAGAAGTGCTGTCATGGTTGGCGTATGCTTCAATATAGGACTCTAAAACTTGCTTTCTGTCGAAGGTGTTTTGTCCCAATGCATCGTGTAACAGCAATAAAAATAATATATAAAATAACTTCATGAATGGTCTTTAGGGAAGGAAAAGGAGAATATTTCGTCCTCAATTTTCCGAGTCTATTTAATATCGAAGTGTAGAATAATGTCGATGAATCTACACATATTAAAAATCATTAACAAAGCAAGTGGGTGTGGATTGAGGCTTTTAATCGTGAAGTATGTGCGGAGCTTTGGTATTAGCTGTCTTTCTACTATTTGATTATCAAAACATTGTGATTTGTCCACCCTTTTGTCCCCCCTGGAAATGAGGAGAAAGAAAGCCATTTCTTTTACTTTGCGGGCAGAAAATGTGTGATAGTGTTAGCGCTTTCACTACAACAAAATTTAGAAACCCTCCTCTATACAGCGGTTCGCAAACTTGCGGGTCGCTGTATTTTTTATGCGTGGTTTGAGTAATATCAGAATGTGATAAAGTAAATTTTTTAATTCGATATATCGCTTCTATATTTTATTGCCGAGGTAGTCCTTGAAAGTATTTCTACCTATAAACACTAGCATTTATAGCGATCAAAAATTTTTAAACTTCTTTTGAGGAAGCATTGCCGATTGTAAAGAAATGAGGGGTGTCAGTCGGTATTTACAGATGATGATTTATTGCTGGATTTGCGCATGGATACCAAAATGCCTCCTAAGACAATTAGAGCCATTCCGGCAAGCATGGAAAGAGTAGGAAGTGTCTCTCCCATAAAAAAACCAATCACGGACGAAAATAGAATGTTGGAATAACCAACGGCTGCTACTCGTCCCGCTTTGTCATAAGTAAATGACTGGGTTAACATTTTTTGACCCAGTAAGGCGGCGAGTCCCAATGCCAGAAACGCAAGCCATTGGTTGGCATTGTCGGGCCATTTAAAAGTTCCAATAAGAAAGTCCAGTCCTTCCATGGGAAAATAAGTGCCGGCTACCATCGATAGAATGGGCATAATGATACCACTCAGCATAAAAGAAAGAATGATTGCGCGGGAATCATATACCCAGCCTAATTGACGGATAGACAAGTAGGATATAGCCGTTAATATGGCGTTGCCTAGTCCTAGCACATTGTCTTGCCAGGCCATGGATATATCGGGTCTGAAAACCAATACAATTCCCATGAAACCGATGAATATCGCGAACCACTCTTTCTGGTTTAAAGTTTCTCCAATGAGTAACCAGGAGAAGAGCGCAAGAAAAATAGGGTAGGTGTATTGATATGTGGAAGCACGACCAAGGCCTAAGGTTTGTATTGCATAAAAAAGTAAGTACAAGGAAAGTGTGCCAACTACGCCTCTGAAAATCAGTAAACCCATTTTTCCACCCGCCTTTTTTTCCAAAGGGCGTTTTCGAATGCTCCATAAAATAAAGACTACCCCAACAATGTTGCGGAAGAAAACGAGTTGTACGATATGGAATTCTTTCCCAATGTGCTTGGAGATGGCAGAAGTAAGCGAAAAGAAAAAGGCTGCGCCAAGCATGAGTAGCACTCCTTTTTGTGATTCAGGAAGTGAAAATCTTTTGGAAACCGAGGTAATCAATGTTGCATCATTTTTGCGCAAAGATACATATTCACTGCAAATGAGATATATAAAATACCTTGACAACCAATTTTATAGGTCACCAATTTTACACATATATTCACTACTTTTGCATCGTTTTGGTGCCATGCTTCGGCTCAGTCCGGGGAATAGGCTTAATAGGGAATTCCGTTTAAAACGGGAGCTGTCACCGCAACTGTAAGTCCTTAAAAGGATGATTCGCACTTCATAGCCACTGGGGTAATGAAAGGTGGAAAGGAATAATTCGTAAATAAAGTAGTTTATGATACGATTATACGTTTCACCATCGACCTTAACCCCGGGAAGGCCGGCGATTATCGGACAAAGCCAGGAGACCTGCCAGAAATAAGCAAAGCGATTGATTTTCGGTGGAGAGACAACGCTGCAACTTTATTCATATTCATGTATATTCTTGGTTGTGTATAAGCACTATTTTGTGTGTATTTTTCTGGTTGTTGCCTTCCTGTTTTCAGGTGCTGAAAAATTGTTGGCGCAAAAAGATACCATCTTGCTAGCGCCGGCTACCATCACTGGTTTTGCACCGGAACGCTTTATGGGAGGGCTCAAAGTACAGAAAATCGATTCTACCACGATGAATCAGTACCGATTTCAGAACCTTGCAGACGTTTTAGCGTATAATACTTCCCTCGTTTTTAAAAATTATGGCCCTGGTCAGCTTAGTACCGTTTCATTTAGAGGTACCTCTGCAAGTCATACGGCTGTTTTGTGGAATGGGTTAAATATCAATTCACCAACCCTGGGGCAATCCGATTTTTCTACCATACCCGTGGCAGGCTTCGATCAGCTCTCTGTACAGTACGGCTCCTCTGCAAGTATCGTGGGAACCGACGCCGTAGGTGGTAGCATTTTGCTGGAAAGTACAATGCAGCCTATGGGATTTCGGGCTTCCATAGGAAGACAGCAAGAAAGCTTTAATAATAGTCAGACACAGGCTGTAATCCAATATGGGACAGCTTTGAATAAAAACTGGGATATATCTGGTAAAACGGCTGTTTATTATGGCAGCATGAAAAACCGGTTCCCCGACAGCACCCGACGTGATGCGCCACTGCTACCATCCCAAAGTTTTCAGAAAGGATTGGTACAGGATATTTTTTTGAAGACTAAAAACAGTCATGAAATTTCGGCCCATGTGTGGCTAACGAGCAACCAATTGACGCTGAACCCGAGGAATATCCGAGGAAGGGAGCATACTCAAACTGAGGCGTACCGAAACACGCTCCGTTATCAATGGAAAGATTTTTCCATTCGTACCTCTTGGGTACAGGATATACTCGATTATGCGGTGGGAGACTTGATCGAGGTGGATCGTGCAAAAACAGATAAGTTGGCGAGTAGGATCGAAAAGGATTTTAGCTGGGTCTTGGGTAGCGTAGGAGGTATTACCGTGAAGACAGGTGCCGAGTGGACGCACTATATAACCCGCGTTGCAGGTTATGCTAAACCAGAAATATCCGAAAATAGAGGAGATGTTTTTTTACTGACACGCTGGCAGCATGCTTCGGGATGGTTACTCACCTTTAATTTGCGCCAAGCATTTGTAACCAAATATCGCCCTCCATTCACCCCTTCTTTGGGCGTTGAGTATCCATTGGTTAGAAACAACAGCTATTCTTTAAAAATGAGAGGCTCTACGGGTAGGAGTTACCGGGTGCCTACCTTAAATGAAAGATACTGGAAGGTATTAGGAACTCCTGATATCAAACCGGAGAATGGCTGGAACTATGAACTTGGTTTAGATCAGCATTTTATTGTAAGCAAAGTTCATTCCTTTTCACTCAAAGCAACGGGCTATCATAATCGAATCAAAAACTGGACATACTGGAACCCGGGGCAGAGTTTTAAGGTCGAAAATTTGCAGGAAGTGTTGGCTCGGGGAGTAGAATTAGAGGCGGGTTGGAATGGAGTTTTTGGTGTTATGACCGCAGGCGTAAGAGGTAGTTATAATTATACAAAAAGTACCCAAGAGAAGGTTTATGACGCATATGCTGTGGATGTTGTGGGGAAACAGCTGACCTATATACCCGTACATAGTGGTAACTTTAATGCTTTTGTAACGTATCAAAAAATGAAATTGACTTGTCAGATGCTGGGAATGAGTGAAAGATATACCCGCACCGATAACTCCCTGGGATTAGACGCCTACATGCTTACGAACCTGGTCGCAGAAACGTCTTTCAATTGGAACGGGGCGCATTTACGTTTGCAGGGCCAAATCAATAATATTGCCAACACATTTTACCTGAATGTTCGTAACAACGCCATGCCGGGTAGAAGTTTTGCTGTTAATTTGCTCCTGAGTTATAATCAAAAAGCAAAGGGGCTGTGAACGATAGGGACATTTAATCAATTTAGATAGAAACGAGTTATTAAATTTGTACATGAAAATGAGAAAACAACTTACCCAAGGCATTTTAGCCGCTTCTTTATCCTTTATGGCATGGTCGTGTAACCAAAGCGATCCTAAACCAAAAGGCGATTACGTGGACGGTGTCTTTGTGATGACCATCGGAAATTTTTTTGATAACAATGGTAGTTTATCCTATTTCAAACGGGAAAATCGAAATGCAGAAATGGATGCATATGCTGCGGCCAATGGGTCGGGGCTGAAAGGTGGTATTCAGGATTACGGTATACTGAATGAGAAAGGTGCCATTTTGGTAGACAATAGTAACGCGGGACAGGATAAAGTTGAAATTGTGAATGCCAATACATTGGAGAAAATTGCTTCAATTGGTGCTCCGGATATTGAAAACCCTAGAAAAGTGGTTTTTGCAAGTGAGTCTAAATTGTACGTTTCTTGCTGGGGAAGTGATGTAAATACGAATTCGACGGGTTATATCGCCGTAGTTGACTTGGCCACAAACAAGGTTGCAAAGACCATCCATATCGACAAGGGGCCCGAAAATATGGTGTTTCATGGAGGGAAGCTTTATGTAGGTACTACTTCATTTTCGGATGGTAGAACGCTTACGATCATCGATACAGCAACAGATCAAATCGTAAAAACACTTGATTTTAGTGCGGCACCAACACCGGTGGGTATTGATGCCAATGGTAGATTATGGGTTGGCTCAGGTTCGGAGCTTTCAAAATTAAGCACGGATACCTATGCAAAAGCGACTTTCTACGCTGGATCTGACGCATCTAAGACAGTTGGAAATCTGACTTTCAGCCTGGATCGTAAAACGATTTTCTTTGCACTCACCTCTGATTGGGGAGCCAAAGGAAAAATATATAAAATGGGAATTGATGATTCGCAGATTAACGTCACTACTCCGCTGATCAACAGAATGTTTTCAGGGATGAATGTTGACCCGAAACAAGGCCTTATTTATGCCGCAGTAAATCCGGGGCCGGTACAGTCAGGTTATGCCGTAAGATACCGTACCGATGGAACGGTGGTGGATTCTATCAAGGTTGCTGCTTCTCCTATAGGATTTCAGTTCAGATAGAAAAACAAGATTGTTTAAAAGGGATCTGTTGGCAGCTGGCCGATGGATCCCTTTCTGTTTTTAGGGCAGACAGGTAATCAAGAATGATCAAAGTATTCACTTTAAACTGTTGCTCTTTAAAATAGGATAGTGGTATATTCGTTGCTTACATATCCGGAAATGAACATAAAATCGCAGTGAACACCTTAAAATTAACCGGAAGGTATTTCGTCCTTTTTCTATTTCTTCTTTTTGCGCATCATCTGTTGGCACAAAGTGCAGCATCAAACGGCCCTGCCTGGTTAAAAGAGTATACCGAACATCAGCTGTATGGAGATGTTTATGTGGTAAAAAAAATTGACGTGGCTTGTCGCAACTATCAGAGCTTTTTGGTAGATAAGAAAGGGAATAAGCTCACTCCGGCATATCGGGATATAGGTGAGTTCTCTTCCGGACTCGCTGAATTTGTGCCTTTTGAGTTAAGTCCCGAAGGGAAATCCCAGCATGGGTTTATTGATAAAAAGGGCAAAGTGATTGTGCCTGCGGTGTATATAGGTACAGATAAATTTTTTCAGGGAAAAACCTGGGTAATTTATCCGGTTGGCAAGCAATACGGCCTTTCCTATATTGACTCCACCGGTAAAACGATATACAGAATTCCCATTGAACACTTTAAAAATGACTTCTTGATTGAAAAGGCCACTCTGGATTTTGTGTGCAATCGGGATACCAAGGAGGATGTAATTTGGTGGAAAAAAAATGAGCTATATCTGCTCAACTGGAATTTTAGCTCCTATATTGAAAAGGAGATTAAAGAAGCCAAGGGGATATATCATTTCCTTTACAAAGGTAAATACGGCATCATCGACAAGAATATGATTTTACGTATTCCGGTTGCCTTGGATGATATAGATCCTGAGTATGAATTTTCAGGCCAGGGCATGGAGCGCGTGCGATATGGAGACCGATACGGCTTCCTGAATGTTTTCACGGGTGAAATGATTACCGGTTTTGAGTTTACGGATACCCGAAAACCCACAGCGGGACTGTTTTGGGTAAAGAAAAATAACAAGTGGGGTTGTATCGATAAAACAGGAAAAGTAAGAATTCCTTTTCTATATGATGAAGCAAGTGGATTTACGGCTGAGGACCGTGCCGCAGTGGCGATCAATGGAAAATTTGGGCATATAGATAAAAAAGGTCAAATAAGGACACCGCTCAAATATGACTTTGCTTCTTATTTTCAAAATGGACTATCCATGGTTCGGGTCGGTGATAAGTATGGCTATATCAACGTAGACAACCAACTTGTAACCCGGAATGACTACGCACACGCTCTGCCGTTTAACCAGAAAACCACTACTGCCGACCGAAATGGAATCCGCTACGAGTTGAGTTTGGACGGGTCGGAAAAGTTTATGGGGTTCTCGGATGCCTGGAATGCTGTGTTTATTGCCATAGCGGTGGTGCTGTTCATTAGCCTGAACAGCTGTTTATACCTGCGAAAACAAAAAAGAAAAACCCGGAAAGCGTAATGCCTCCCGGGTTGTATATCGTCTTTTTAAGAGCCTATTTGAAAAACCCTTGTGGATCGGGCTTCTTGGCTTTTAATTGTTCAATGAATTCGAAATTTACCTGAGAGAAATCGAGCTTTCGCCCATTGTGGAGATGCTCCCAGGCTTGATCGGGTTCGTCCAAATTGTAATGGGCGAGTGCCAGGCTATATTGTCCTAATGCGTAGGTTGAATCAAGTTTAACCGCATGCTTAAGAACGGTTGCTGCCTCTTCCAGTTCTTCTCTTCGTTTGGTCAATTCAAACAGTTTCAAATCAACCGTTGCTAAGTCTACCAGTAGGGGTACGTTGTTGCCTTCCAGTTCTACACCCCGACTAAGCATTTTCTTTGCATCAACCCAGTTTTGACGTTGGTATGAAACCACGCCTAAGCCCCAATAAGGTTCTACGTTCTTATCGTTGAGCAAATGAGCCAGGTTGAAACGGTAACAGGCGGTATCCAGCGATCCTTCCTGAAGGTACTCCCAGGCACGTGAAGCAAAAAAGCTACTCGCCTCGGCACGGGTTGCGAATGATTTGTCGCATTCACTCAAAAAACGGATCTCTTCATCAATTTGCGCGGAAGTCTTACTGAGTTCACCAAAAAGAGGTAAGATACGTCTGTCTTTTAATTCCACGGGCTTTTTCGCAGCCACATTGGTATCAGAAGTGAGCCCCGCACTGGCAAGGTGAGTCTCCTGTGCCATACAGAATGCGGGTAGAAAAAGGGCAAGCCAAATAACAAAAGAATCTTTCATAAAAGCTTTAAATAGAGAAACAGGTTTTCTATTGTCCAAGATAAACGGATTTTTTTGAAAGTTATTGCATTATTTTCTTTTGGAGCGCCCTTGCGGATTTCTTGTACCTGGGTTTCGGTTACGTGGTTTCTGGTTTTTAACAGGCGTTTTCATGGCCGGACGATAGACTTTTTTCTTTTCATGGAATGCTCCTAAAAAGGTGGGGTCTTCCTTACGCTTCTGATTATCAATTTCCCGTAGCATATCCTGGCTTTCGTCCTTCGGTGTAGGAGCTATTTCTAGATCTTCGGGAAGCTCCTCTCTTGGAATCTCCATACGGATCATTTTTTCGATTTTACGAATATGATATTCATCCGCATGAGTTGCGAAAGTGATTGCAGCCCCTATATGGTTAGCACGTCCGGTACGTCCAATTCTGTGTACGTAATCTTCGTATATCAGGGGTACATCAAAGTTGATCACATGGCTCACTTCGCTGATATCAATTCCACGTGCCACAACATCGGTAGCCACCATCACACGCACCAAACCTTCCCGAAATGCGTCCATGGCATTCATACGGGTGTTTTGTCCTTTGTTGGCATGAATGACACGGAGCTGGTTTTCTGTTACTACGTATCCCAACAAGTTCTGGTGAACCAAAGTAGCAACTTCCCGACTTCTGGTGAAGATCAGGACGCGGTTAAACACTTCCTTATCTTTCAATAGATAAGCTAAGAGGTTAATTTTAGTTCTGAAATTGGGTAATTCGTACAAGGTTTGCGTAACCATTTCAGCTGTGGTAGACTGCGGGGTTACTTCGATTCGTGTGGGGAATTCTAAAAATTCGTAGGACAGATTTTCTACCTTATCAGAGAACGTAGCCGAAAAAAGCATGTTCTGTCTTTTTCTTGGAATAATTTCCAGGATGCGACGTATTTGAGGCATAAAGCCCATATCCATCATTTTATCCGCTTCGTCCAAAATCATGACGTTCAGATATTTGACAACAATTTCTTCTTTCAAATAGAGGTCCATAAAGCGCCCCGGCGTAGCTACAATGATATCAACCCCTTTGCGAATGGCTTCAATTTGTGATTTTGGGCCCAGACCACCATATAATACCACGGTACGTATGTCGGTGTATTTACTGAGTTGCATAATTGCATCCGAAATTTGCATAGCAAGTTCTCGGGTAGGGGCTAATATAAGCGCCCTAGGGTGTTCTCCTTGCGCATATTTGATGCGCATGAGAAGTGGTAAGGTATAGGCTGCTGTTTTACCTGTGCCTGTTTGCGCTATACCCAATATATCCTGTCCCGAAAGCGCAAGCGGTATAGCTTGTTCTTGAATAGGCGTTGGATCTGTATAGCCAGCTTCTTCAATGGCATTAAGTAATTGGCGATTAAGCTTAAACTGTTCAAATTTGTTTTCCGTAGTCTGCATAATGCAAAGGTACGAAAACTATACCAGCTAAGCGGAAATATGCGTTGGCCTCCCAAAAACCTCCCCAATTGCTGGCTTTAAGAAGTAATTAATCGAGAAAGGTTGGGGTTGACTAACTATCTTTGAGGTTTCTGTAATTTGAAATAAATATATGACCCGGCTCACGAATACAATCTTGCTTTTGTTTCTTTTCGCTTTACAGGCAATGGCTCAGAATAGCGTATATGTTCCGTTGGGAGGTAATGCTTGGGTGTCGGGGGGTGAAAAGGCTAAAATAACCAACTTAGGCGTAAGCGATTGGTCAGATGCCAGTGAAACGCTGGACGTGTATGTCAGACTGGCTAAGGCAGGTAGTGTGAAGGTTATGTTACAGGGGAAAGTGACCGGGTTGAGTAAACTGAGAATGACGATACTGGGTAAGTCACAGAACGTTGTTTTTAAAGAAGGTACTGATCATATAGTGGCTGGAACCTGGACGGTGAAAAGCCCTGGCTATATCAAAATAGGAATCAAAGGGGTATCTAAAAGTGATGCAACGTTTGCGGAATTAAAGGGAATTACGCTGGAAGGAAGTGCAGTTGATACACATACCGCTTTTGTAAAGGACAACCAGGATAATTATTTTTATTGGGGGCGAAGAGGGCCATCTACACATCTCAGTTATACCATGCCAGCCAATGAGCATATCGAGTGGTTTTATAATGAAGTGACTGTACCGACAGGGCAGGACGTTGAAGGTTCTTATTTTATGGCGAATGGATTCGCAGAGGGCTATTTTGGGATGCAAGTGAATTCCAAAACAGAGCGGCGAATTCTATTCTCAGTTTGGAGCCCTTTCCATACCGATGATCCAAAGTCGATTCCTAAAGAACAACAGATCCTCATGTTAAACAAGGGAGCCGGGGTATATACCGGTGAGTTTGGCAACGAAGGGGCGGGAGGGCAGAGCTACCTGAAATACAATTGGAAAGCAGGGAATACCTATCGTTTTTTACTTCGAGGAAAACCGCAAGGCGACAGTACTACTATTTACTCAGCATTTTTCTTCGCTCCGGAAGAAAACGAATGGCGGCTCATTGCATCTTTTAAAAGGCCTCAAACCCATACGTATTTGAAACGTTTCCATTCTTTTCTTGAAAATTTTATTCCCGGGACGGGAAATGTGAGCCGGAAGGTTTATTTCGGGAATCAGTGGGTTAGGAGTGATGTAGGAAAATGGACGGAACTTACCGAAGCAAAGTTTACTGCGGATGCCACAGCCCAAAAAGGTTTTCGGTTAGATTATCAAGGAGGGAAGGATAATAACCATTTTTTCTTGAAAAACTGCGGGTTCTTTAATGACTACATCCATATTGGAGATAAATTCAAAAGGCAATCTATGGGTATACAGCCGCAAATCGATTTTGATAAGATTAATCAACTGTCCGCAGATATTTCAAACAAGCCCTAATCTCGGGGTAAGTGTAGTCGTCGCCTAGCGCTGTTTTGGCTTCACCTAAGGTAGCGTGTCGATTTTCGGTAAGGTATGCAGTGATTGCGGTAATTTTAGCGGCGGGATATAGTTTGAAAATATCCAATTCTTCCGTTTCAATAAAATGAATGAGATGTGTTTCAATGGTTGCTGCTGTAAGTCCTCTTTCAGCAGCAATGTCGTCTATGGTTTTACCTTCTAAAAATAGATTCAGACTGGTTCGTTTCGTGTCTGCCTTTTCTTTTTTAGGCTTTAAATCCGCTGTTTCTTCTGAAATACTGAAAAGGTCCTGCTCCTCAATTCCATTGTCAGCGCAGTAGTCTCTAATGAGGCTGATCAAAGTTTTTCCATAGCGGGTAATTTTTGCTTTCCCGATACCTTTAATTTTTTCCAGCTGTTCCGTTGTTGAGGGCAACTTTTCCGAAATTTCAAGAAGCGTTTTCATGGGCATCACCATGTAGTCGTCCACATTGTTTTCAGCAGCAACATCTTTTCGCCAGGTTTTTAGGCTGGCATATAGTTTGCCATGCGCCATCGTTTTGGGAATGGCTGCTTCTTTTTGGACCACACCTGAGTCCTTTTTGGCTTTAAAGTCTATATCCGCATTTGCCTTTGCACGCAGATAGGTGTTGGTGTTAAAGCCCGATAATGATGCAGTTATACACGCCTGCTTTATGAAAACAGATTTTTGTAGGGCTTCCTGGACCTGCAAAGCTGCCTTTTTTACGGCGGTATTATCCGTCTCGATGGTCAAACTGGTTACCTCGGGGTTCAGGAAATGTTGTAGTTTATCGGAAAAGTAAACAATCGCTTTATTGAACCTGTCCTGAAGGTTTTCATTCTCCTCAGGCAAACCGGCTTCGGACATCAATTGGTTAAGCTGATTTTTGAATTTTTCTCCAACGGTATATAGCTCCCTATCAAAAGTGTCCCGAGTCTGTCTCAGGGCATCCAAGGTGGCTGGGTTAATAATGGAGGCATTTTCTTCCAGTGCGCGGTTGAGTAGAAAAAAACCTCTTTTAATTTCGTTAAAATCGAATAATTCAAAAAGTAGTGAGCGCTGAAAATCATATTTGGCGTCTAACAGCTGTCGGCTGTCGGGAGGATTATTACTGGCGTCTCTGGAATATGCGGCAACAGAACCATCTGTCTTTACACTGGTAAGCCCAATTTTGGTGCTTAAAACCATTCCTTCAAAACTTTTGCACCGACTAAGCGCCACATATACCTGTCCATGTGCAAACGAGGCGTTGGCATCAATGATGGCTTTTTCAAAAGTGAGTCCCTGACTTTTATGAATGGTTATCGCCCAAGCCAGTTTTAACGGATATTGAACGAAACTCCCGATGATTTGCTCTTCAATTTCCTTGGTTTGCTCATTCAGAGCATACTTCACGTTACGCCATTCGGCACGTTCTACTTCCAATTCAGCATATTCACCCTTACATTTTACATAGATGGCCTCCGATGTCATCCGGGAAATCTGCCCGATTTTACCATTGTAAAAAAGTTTTTCTCGCGAAATATCATTTTTAACAAACATCACTTGCGCCCCAACTTTCAGTTGCAGACTTTGTTCGGTAGGGTACGACATGGCCGGGAAATCTCCGGTTATTTCTGCCTTAAATGTTTTTGTTGGCGTAGTGAGTGCTTCTAATTTCTCGGCATTGATGTTCTGTGCGCTGGCGTTGTGGGTGGTTAATGTGATATAACCCTCATCATCGGCAGGTTTAAAATTAGGTATATAGCGCTGATTAAGCGTTTCAAGTGTTTGGGCATCCTGTTTATTTTCTCTGATTATATTGAGTAAATCAATAAACGTAGTATCCGTTTGTCGATAGATATGGGTCAACTCAATGCGTATAGGATTTGTTTTTTGAAGGGCATGACTGCTGAAAAAGAATATGGTGTCGTAATAGGCTTTCAGTAAACTCCATTCTTCGTCCTTGATCACGGGTGAGAGCTGATGTAAATCACCAATCATCAAGAGTTGAATACCACCAAAAGGACGATTTCGATCTTTGTATTTACGAAGAACCTCATCTATACCGTCCAGCATATCGGCACGTACCATACTGATTTCATCAATTACCAGTAAATCCAGACTTTTGATGAGGTTAATCCGCTCCTTACTGAATTTGTGCACGCTGGCCGTTGCCATAAAACTTTCCGGGATATGTGGCCCAAATGGCAATTGAAAAAACGAATGAATGGTCACGCCACCCGCATTAATGGCAGCAACACCGGTAGGCGCTACAATAGCCATGCGTTTATGAAGCGTCTTTTTTAGATTGTGCAAGAATGTGGTTTTGCCGGTTCCGGCCTTCCCGGTCAGGAAAATATTCTTATTGGTATAGTGCATGAACTCAGCCGCAAGCTGAAGAGGTGTGTTTTGTTCCATTCGGTTCGATAAAGCGCTTCGTTGCAAAAATACGTGTTAAAGAAGTGAAGCGGATAGTAATTGCTTTAAAATTGAAGCAGATTGTGGTCTATATAGGCTAATCGTGACTTATTGATTATATTGTATAGCATCCAATTACAGTTACTGAAAACATACTAAAAGGAATGACTATGTTATACATTGCACTTTTACTATCCCTCATTTTTTTAGCCGTAGGATTTATCGTTACTGAAAAAAACGCAAAATATATTTTGTCGGGCTACAACACCATGTCGGAGGCTAAGCGTGCCACAGTGGATATAGTCGGGTATCTTGGTTTATTCAAACGGTTCCACATAACACTAGCCATTTCTCTTTTGGCAGGGACCGTGTTAATCAGTCTTATCAACAACAATTGGGCAAGTGTGTTTATGACGGTATATCCGTTATTGGCTTATCTGTATCTAATTCTTCGGGCAAATCAATATTTTTCAGATAAGGGCCAGAGGTTGACTTCTTATGTAGTGGCCGGATTATTATTGGCGGTTGCAACAGCCGTGGCTATATCGCAGTTTTCTTCATTAGGATCGAATACGCTTATATTAAAAGACAACGTGCTGGAAATTCAGGGCGCGTACGGTATGACGTTATCGAGGGAAGAGATTAAAGGTCTGGATATGCAAACAGAAGTACCGGCCATAGCTTATAAATCCAATGGCTTTGCAGCGGGCGATTATGCAAAAGGAAATTTTAAATTGAAAGGAGGAAAGAAAGCTAAGCTTTTTATAAACAAAACGGTAAGTCCGGTTCTTCTTCTCAAAACCTCAAAAGGGGATATTTACTATAACGCCGATGACGCAGATATGATAAGACTATATAAGGAGATTACGGCCTGGTGGCGTCTTTAAGTGACTATGTATAACTGTTGTTTCGCGTGTATCTTATGTCATTAAAAGGTTTTTTCTATACGGTAATATTAACATTTGCTGGTGTATATGGGGTTGACGCCCAGGATGTGGCTGAGTCCAGGAAGATAAAGGTGCAGGAGGCTAAGCAAGCTGTTGCTGTGGATAAGGATCATTTTTATGTGATCAACAATAGCACCATTCAAAAATATACTAAGAAGGAGAACAAGCTGGTTTTATCTTGGGATGGTACGCGGGAAGGGATTAAACACCTTAATAGCGGGGTGGTTATCAAAGGGAAATTATACTGTGCCAATTCTAATTTCCCGGAACTACCAATGGCCAGTGCTGTGGAGATTTTTGATGCCCAAACGCTCAAACATATTGGGAACCATAGCTTTGGGATCAATAATCACGGATCCCTTACCTGGCTGGATCAGAAGGATGGATTTTGGTATATAGGTTTTGCACATTATGCAGGAAAAGAAGCGAGCGAAGGTCGGGATGTGCGGTGGACCTCTTTTGCCAAATACACGAAAGATTGGGTTGAGGTGGAGTCGTGGGTGTTTCCTAAAAATATCATTAACGCGTTTTCGCCTAGGAGCAATTCGGGTGGGGCTTGGGGAAAAGATGGGTTACTGTATCTCACGGGTCACGATCATCCCGAATTATATGTCATGAAAATTCCTTCATCAGGTTATACCCTTGAATATATCAAAACCATTCCCGTGCAAATTCCGGGTCAGGGTATTGCAATAGACCGCTCCATTAAGGATAGGATGGTAGTATATGGTATTAATCGCGCTGAAAGTACTGTGGTGGTGGAGGAAATAAAATAACCCCGACGTAAAAGTGTCAGGGTTATTGGTTCTTTTAGTGCGAATTGTCGCAGTGGAGGAACTTTACATATATTTTTTTACGGCATCTTCAAAACCAGGTAGAAGGGTCAGATCCGTTCCCCACAAGTCGGCGTCTGCCATTACTGTGCTGGCAAGGTCATGGGCTGAGGTTGCATTTTTCCATTTTTCATCGAAATAGGCTGCTGCATCGCAACGTATCGGATATTGTTGGCCATTTCTGTCTCCATAATAGATCTCACCCTGATGCAGTACCGGCTTCATAAATTGAAGAAATGCTGCAAAACCTCGTGCAAACAATTCAGGAGCAGTCTCCGAAGTCTTATAATGATTCAGCAGTGTTGGTATATTCCGCATCTTCATTTTGGCCGTGTATTGTACGGTGATGTCAATCAGCTGGTGGCGGATAAAAGGGTTTCTGAAACGGTCTAAAACCTGATTCCCGAAAGCTTCGGCAACGCCTGGTTCTATTTCGTAAGGAATGGCTGGTGCGAGTTCCTTAAGCATCACGTTGGCAATATAGTCAGCAGTTTCTGGGTTTTCCATACTTTCACGTACTGTATCCAGTCCGTGCAGGTAGCACAAGCCCGAAGCCAATGTATGTGTTCCGTTCAGAAGGCGAAGTTTTAATTCACGAAATAAATCGATATTTGGTGCGATGACCACTCCTTTATCGGCGGGAGCAAAGCTAAGAGCAGCTGCCACTTTTTCGTTTCCTTCAATAGCCCACAAACTATATACTTCCGAAGCAATTAAAAGATTATCCTGAAAACCTTGTCTTTCGGTAAGTTCAGAAATGGTGTCTGCATCGGGTTTACCTGGTACGATTCGGTCTACCAGGGAGTTACAAAATTCGTTGTTGAATTCCACCCATTCTGTAAATGCCTTGCCCAAGTTGTTTCGTTCTGCTTGTTCCAGAACAATTTCCCGAAGTTTATTTCCATTACCTACGATGAGCTCAGTAGGAATAATAATCATCCCCGATTCCGCAGATCCATTAAAGGTTTTATAGCGCTCGAATAAGTAGGCGGTTAATTTACCTGGAAAAGAAGTAGGAGGAGAGGCAAATAGATTGTCATCGGTGAGTTGTATACCGACTTCGGTTGTATTTGAAATGGCAATTTTGATCTCCGGATTTCTGGCACATTCAAGTATAGCTTCCCAGCTGGTAGCAGCTGAAAGCGTACGACTAATGGCAGTATTAAGTACGATTTCGTCAATTTGCTTTCCGTTATCTATACCACGTATGCTATGTGAAAATACGTTTTGCTGTTCTGCAAAAGCATCTGTTCCTCCTGTACTAGTCGATTTCACCACCACAATTCTTCCATTGAAAATACCTTGCTGGTTGGCCTTGTTTACAAAGTAGTCGGGTAGCCCACGAAGCAATACACCCGTTCCGAACTGGATAATTCTTTCAGGTAATGCCAGCAATTGCTTATGGTTTGGTAATAAGTCAGGACGTTGGTCCAGCAGGTCTGGTGAGAGTTGTGATAATGACATGAGATGCGATTTCTGGTACACTGATATGGACGCATATTTTAAGGGATAACCCTTATCGTAAAGAAGCACTCCACCTTAGAATTTGGGTAGGCTATTAGAATTTGTCTCGAATAATCAGTTGTTTATTTATCATAAAAATGCCCCCCAAAAAGTGTCTAACTTTTGGGGGGCGGTACAAAAAATTGATATACAATATTAACGTATCTAAGCCATTACGC
>CALGRQ010000463.1 GCA_937880795.1 uncultured Dyadobacter sp.
ATTTGTACAGGATAGGATCCTTTAACCCAGTTAGCAACGTCAATGTTATGCACGTGTTGTTCCGAAATATGGTCTCCGCAAAGCCAGTTGAAATAATACCAGTTTCTCATTTGGTATTCCATTTCTGTCTGGCCCGGCTTGCGTTCTTTCATCCATGGGCTGCTTCCAACCCAATAAACTTGTCCACCTACTATATCTCCAATAGCCCCGTCGTGGATACGCTTGATGGCTTGTAAGTAGTTATTTTGATAATGGCGTTGCAAACCAACAACCACGTTCAACTTTTTCTTTTTGGCTTCTTCTGCAACCTCAAGAACCTTACGGATACCGGGAGCATCTGTGGCTACCGGTTTTTCCATGAAAATATGCTTATTGTTCTTAACAGCTTCTTCAAAATGGGATGGACGGAACCCCGGAGGTGTTGCAAGAATCACAACATCCACATCTTTAAGAGCAATTGCTTTTTTGAATGCATCGAAACCAACAAACTTACGGTCGTCAGGAACGTTTACTTTCAATTTGGTATCAACAATGGCACCTGCTGAGTTTTTATATTTTTTTGCTGTAAGATTCTTGTACGCATCATCGAGTCTATCCTTAAAAGCATCTGCCATCGCAACAATTTGTACATTTTGAGATGTACTTAATGCCTGGGCAGCAGCACCAGTACCACGGCCGCCGCATCCAATGAGGGCAACTTTAATAGTCTCATCTACGGCGCTGTTGAAACCGTAGCCGGTAAGCGGGTTAAGCAGAGCTCCACCAGCAAATAAGCTGGAAGCTTTAAGGAAATCACGTCTGTTTTGTTCCATATTGAATTCGATTTAAGAGTTTAAGTTAAGATCTACGGATCAATAGTCTTCAATAAGCGTTGGGCTATAGTAAGCCTTAATTTCTTCCGCTGAAGGTGTTTTTAAAGGTCTAACCAAACGGAATCCAACAAATGAGGCACTGGTCATCCACCACTCACTTTTTGGCAATTGTGGGTCAAGAATTTTCCAATCGGGCTTCGAGGGAGTACGCGCAGCACTTCTTAGGTTTTCTGGATCATCGTCCCAGGATCCACCTCTGGCCGTGGTTGGATAAAGTTCTGTAACGGGTGCAAAAGCCTCACCTTTTGGTTTTTTACCGTAGTAGTCCGGAATATACTGGTCAAGTGTCCATTCCATTACATTACCGTGCATGTCATATAGTCCCCAGGCATTTGGCTTTTTAAGTCCAACTTTCTTGTAAGAAGCGTCACTGTTGTTTTTATTCCAAGCGTAATCGTTCAACTTTGAGGCGTCGTTGCCAAAAGAATAAGCGGTGGTACTTCCGGCACGGCAGGCATATTCCCATTCAGCCTCAGTAGGAAGGCGATAGAAAATTCCGGTTTTCTCATATAGCCATTTGCAAAAATGTATAGCTGCATATTGCGTCATGTTGATGGCCGGGTAGTTGGACCTTCCCATACCAAAAGACATATCTACATATGGAGGGCTGGGACGTGTACTTGCATCTGTTTTAGCTACGCTTTTTTCCGGATCTGGATGACGTAAAGCCATTTCCTTTTCCATGTTTTTGAATGCGTAGAGATCATATATATCCCATATTACCTCAAATTTACCCATCCAGAAGGGTTCAATTTTTACTTTATGCTGAGGCCCTTCGTCATCTCTGCGACCTTTTTCCGTTTTCGGGCTTCCCATCGTAAACTCTCCTCCGGGAATAGCAACCATGTCGTAAACCTGTGCGCTTCCGCCTATTTTCTGTGTGTAACTCTTAAAATCAGTGTTTTGAGCAATGGCTCCCGTAAAAAATAATGACGGGATTAAGTAAAGGAATTTCTTGTACATAACTACTTATTGTGTTCGTTGGAACGATATAACAAAATATAAGGAACAATATTATGGTATTTACCGTATGAAAACGAATTTTTTCTTAGTTGTTTGCGAACTGTCCTAACTTTGTGTTTTAGAATTTGAAAATTTCATATGAATTATCTTTCAGCAGAGAATATTGCCAAGTCTTTTGGAGATCGGTGGCTTTTTAAAAATATCAGTTTTGGAATAAGCAGAGGAGACAAAATTGCGCTTATCGGAACCAATGGAACTGGCAAGACTACTTTTCTGAATATACTAACCGGAAAAATCCCTACGGATGAGGGTTCAGTAAGTGTTAGAAAGGATATTCGGGTGGGATATCTGGATCAAAGCCCTGCATTTGATGAAACCTTACCCATTCTGGAAGTAATATTTTCATCCAATAACCCTGTTGCACAAGCCGTAAAAAAATACGAGCATGCTATTGAAAGCGACGATCATGATGCGCTTGCATCAGCCATGGAGGATATGGATAAATTCAACGCCTGGGACTTTGAGTATAGAACCAAGGAAATTCTAGGGCGTTTGGGTATCCATAATACCGATAATATTTATGGTACTTTGTCGGGAGGTCAGCGTAAGCGTGTGGCACTGGCTAAGGTATTGTTGGAAGATCCGGAATTATTGATTCTGGATGAGCCTACCAACCACCTGGATCTTGATACAGTGGAATGGCTCGAAGAATACCTGAATACTTCAAATACCACGATTTTGGTGGTTACCCACGACAGATACTTTTTGGATACCGTTTGTAACCAGGTTTTGGAGTTAGATCATGGATCGGCCTATACGTATAAGGGTAATTATTCTTATTTCTTGGAGAAAAAAGCGGAACGCGAAGAAATAGAGGCTGCCGGTATAGATAAGGCGAGGAATCTCATGCGGAAGGAACTAGACTGGATTCGGAGACAGCCAAAGGCACGTGGAACGAAGGCCAAATATCGTGTAGATGCTTTTGAAGATTTGAAAGAGAAGGCTAGCCAAAAGAAGTTTGACGTTCAAATGGAGCTTAATGTACGTACTTCTCGCTTGGGTAGTAAAATCATTGAGATGGAAAACGTTAGTAAAGGTTTTGGTGAGCGTCAGTTGATTAAAAACTTTGAATATACCTTCCGACGGGGCGATCGTATCGGGATTGTAGGGCAAAATGGAATGGGGAAATCTACCCTTTTGAACATGATTACCGGGGAGCTCGAACCCGATCAGGGCAAGATAGATACAGGTGAAACGGTTCAGTTTGGTTACTATAAACAGACGGATCTTGTATTCAATGAAAATCAGCGGGTAATTGATATCGTTAAGGACGTGGCGGAAGTGGTTACCCTGGGTACAGGTGAAACGGTAACCGTGGGACATTTGTTGCAGGCCTTTCTCTTTTCACCAACGAAGCAATACGACTTTATTTCAAAGCTAAGTGGAGGAGAAAAGAGACGATTACAGCTTCTGCTTATATTGATCAAACAGCCCAACTTTTTGATTCTCGATGAGCCAACCAACGATTTGGATATTGCCAGTTTGAACGTTTTGGAAGAATTCCTTTTGAATTTTCCGGGCTGTTTGCTGATCGTTTCTCACGATAGATATTTCCTAGATCGACTGGTTGAACATATTTTTGTTTTTGAAGGAGAAGGGCGCATCAGTGATTTCCCTGGGAACTATACTGAGTTGCGAGATTATCAAGATGAAGTGGAGGCTGAAAAAAAATTAGCTGAAACCTCAAAGAACAATAAACCAGCACCTGTGGAAGTTCCTAAACCTGTTGAAGCTGCTTCTAAGCCCGTACGTAAAAAACTGAGCTTTAAGGAGCAAAAGGAACTGGAAACGTTAGAAGTAGAAATGGCACAAATTGAAAAGAAGAAAGCACAGTTGCTCGATCATATCAATGCCGGAGGTTCCCACGTGGAAGTAACCAACTGGGCCATAGAAATTGAGGAATTAACCAACAGGCAAGAAGAAAAAGAATTACGTTGGCTGGAATTGTCAGAGAACATTTAAGCATGAGGCCCTTGATGTCCCATTAAATTAACCCGAATAGGTGAAATATGAATGCTGTAACCGAATTTTTTCAATATTTATTAAACTCTGAGGAGATCATCCGAACAGGAGGGCTGCTCGTGATTACGTTTATTGTATTTGCAGAGAACGGGCTATTTTTTGCCTTCTTCCTACCCGGCGACTACCTGGTATTTTTAGCCGGGGTTTTTTGTGGAACAGGTATTTTGAAAGTGTCTATCGGCGTTCTGCTGATCGCTTTATTTACAGCCGCAGTCCTAGGGTCTTTGGTGGGTTATCTATTCGGTAAGTACTTCGGAGACTATTTTGAGAACCGACCTGATTCCTTGTTTTTTAAGAAAAAGCACCTGGAAACCACGCGTAAGTATTTTGATAAGTATGGAAGCAGGACGTTAATCATTAGCCGCTTTTTGCCTATCGTACGAACTTTCGCTCCTATTTTAGCGGGCTTAGTAAGAATGCCATTCGTGTCTTTCCTCACAAACAACGTATCCGGAGGAGCCATTTGGATATTGTCCCTAACAGGTGGTGGTTACCTGTTTGGTGAGCGTTTCCCCCAGATCGTTGATTATGTAGAATATATTATTTTATTTTTCCTGGCCATCACCACCGTTACTGTTATAAAGGGGTATCTTAATGCCAGAAAGGAAATGAATTAAATTTCTTCTTCCCGAAACCAGCCGGAGTACGTAATGTAGTTATTGGCGGTACGGTCAATGGCCGTATTAAGTTCCGGTGAAACGTCTTTCAGATATTTTGCCGGGTTTCCCGCATATATTGTTCCCGGGGGCACTATGGTTCCCTGGGTAACAATGGCACCCGCCGCAACAATCGAGCCTGTTCCAATAACGGCCCCGTCCATGACGATAGACCCCATGCCGATCAGGACATGATCTTCGATGGTGCAGCCGTGCACTATGGCATTATGTGCAATGGAAACGTAGTCTCCAATAGTGGTGCCGAACCGTTGATAAGTACAATGAACGACAGCGCCATCCTGAACATTAGAGAATTTTCCAATTCGAATGCTATTGACATCTCCTCGTATAACGGCATTGAACCAAACCGTACAGTTTTCTCCCATTTCAACATCGCCAACCACCGTTGCATTGTCTGCAAACCAGCAATTTTCACCAAAAACAGGATGTTTTCCCCTTACAGACTTTATTAAAGGCATAATTTTTATCAATAATGATGGTTATGTAGTTTCATGCTCATTGATATGTTAATGGCATTCACTGAAAGCTAATAAATGTTGCCGAAATTAAATATATTTCGTTGAGGAACGAACCAAATTCAAGGTCTGATGTCTGTACAACAAAAAGTAAAAAAAGGTAATGTGTTGATCGCTAAGCCATTCTTAGGAGATCCTAACTTTGAAAGAGGAGTAATTCTGATTTGTGAACATCAGGGACCAGGTACGTTTGGATTTGTTTTGAATCAGGTGACGGAACTTTTCCTTGGAGATGTGCTCGAAGAAACCGTTTATCAGGACGTTCCTCTTCATTTGGGAGGGCCGGTTGAAAAAAACACTTTGCATTTTATTCACCGACGACCTGATCTGATAGGAGGAGGGACGGAAATCCTGAACGGTGTATATTGGGGGGGTGATTTTGAAAGCGTTCAACAGCTACTCAATCTGAACACGATCGGAGAGAAGGACATCATGTTTTTTATAGGCTATTCGGGCTGGGATGAAGGTCAGCTGGAAGATGAACTCAGTCAAGATTCCTGGATCGTTTCCGATACCACGGCGGATTTCCTATTTACCACAGCACCGGATCAGTTTTGGCGTGACATCTTACGAGGAATGGGAGGAGAGTACCGTTCTATGGCACATTACCCAACAGACCCTCGACTGAACTGAGTATTAGTTAGGTTGATTTAAACCATGAACTGACTCATAATCCGATTTGATCTTTGCTACCTGTGTAGTTAGGAAAGTTTGCAGTTGCTTATTGAAATCCACTTTCTCTGCTTCTGGTAATGAGGCATACAGGTCCTTCAATTCCTGATTTATAGCGGCCCGCTCCTGATCTGTACCTGCGTTCATAGAACGGATATGGTATCGTTTAAAATCAAATTCCGGCATTGTATTTATAATTTGGTGAATAACCAGCTACAAATTAGCTGCGATACAAAAATATAAACTTTACCGTTCACGTTTTTATAAACGACATCCAAAACATGTTTTTTGCCTTCTATGGAGTTATTCCGCCATTGGAGATTCATGGATGAACGGTATCTGGTTCTTCCATGTTTAAAGGAGATATATTGATTATCATTCTATGAACCGCACATTTTTTTTTCTTTTACTCACACTCATACTGGTTGCAATTGATTGGTACGTATGGCAAGGCTTGAAATTGGCTATTCGTAATTTAACGCCGGTTACCCAGCGTTGGATCGGAGGGGCTTATTGGGGTTTAACCATTGCTACGTTGGTGGCTTATGTGGGCATGCAATTATTGCCTCCGGATTATTTTAGCAAGAATGTTCGAACATTCATCATCGCATTTATTGCTATACCCTATTTGTCAAAACTTTTAGCGGTTGCCGTTTTATTGATTGATGAGGTAAGACGTTTGTTTCAGTGGGTTATTAGTTTTTTTTATCCATCTGTCGCAGTACCGTCCGTTGAAACGGGTGAACCTACAATTCCACGTTCTGAATTTCTTGCGAAAACGGCTGTGATTGCCGGTACCGGATTGATGGGCACTTTTGCATTTGGAATATTATCTGGTGCGCATGATTACAGAATCAGGCGCGTGCGCGTACCTTTAAAAAATTTACCTAAGGCTTTTGATGGTATTAAAATAGCACAACTTTCGGATATACATACCGGAAGCTTTTTCAATAAAATTGCGGTCAAAGGTGGGGTTGAGATGCTGATGAAGGAAAAACCGGATATTGCATTCTTTACGGGGGATTTGGTGAATGATCGGGCTAGCGAATTACAAGACTACATCAATATATTTGACAAGGTAAAAGCACCGTTGGGGGTATATTCTACATTGGGTAATCATGACTATGGTGATTACTATAAGTGGGCAACTCCGGAAGCGAAGCAAAGGAACCTGGCTGATTTAAAGCGTGGGCATCAGTTGCTGGGTTGGAATTTGATGCTGGATGAAAATCGGGCAATTCGTGTCGATGGCGAAGAGATAGGATTAATTGGCATCCAGAACTGGGGAGCTGGTAATTTTGCCAAATACGGAAACCTGGAAAAGGCGTATCAGGGAACTGATCAATATCCTGTTAAAATATTACTTTCCCATGATCCAAGTCATTGGCAGGCTCAGGTTTTGCCTAAATTTAAGGATATTGACCTTGCCCTGGCAGGCCATACCCACGGGATGCAGTTTGGGGTTGAGATTGGAAAGATTAAATTCAGCCCGGTCCAATTTAGATATAAACAGTGGGCTGGCCTATATGAAGAAAATGATCAGTACCTTTACGTAAACAGAGGCTTTGGGTATTTGGGATATCCTGGTCGGGTGGGTATATTGCCAGAAATCACGATGATGGAGCTCGTAAGAGCCTAGTGGTTTGATTTGTAGCTTGTTGTATGCGGCTATACTTTATAGAATGCTATGACGTTTAAATAAATAGTAAGTTCATATAGAAACTGCATTTTGTTATGAAAACAGGGATTTCTCTTCTTTTACTTTTTGCGCTTACATTAAGTTTCTCTATTGCTACACCAGCTCTTGCCGAGCCAGAGGGGGTGAAGTCGGAGCTTTTTGCGAAGAAAAAGAAAAAATTCAAAGGATATAAAAAGCCTAAGTCCAAAAAAATACTGGGAATATTTAAGCGAAAGAGCGATTGTGGATGCCCTAATCACTGAGTTACATTTCTTTAATTCATTTTGTACATATTCAAGAGTAAGCAATGCGGTCATTCTACAAAAGATTTGATTGGATTTGTTTACTTTTGTACTTTATAACCACTTATTAACGGCCTTGTTAGCCAAAGTTAGATGAAAATTAATCTTCGTAGCCAAGACAAATTCGAAAGCCGTCATCATGGTAAAGATGAACAGGAGTTACAGGAAATGTTGCGCACCGTTGGGGTGGCGTCTCTGGATGAATTGATTGACCAGACGCTTCCTGCGGCAATTCGGTTGCAAAAGCCATTGAATTTGCCAAGGGCTAAGTCAGAGCAGGAGTTCCTTCAGGGCATCAAGAAGGTTGCTCGTAAAAACGCCATTCTTAAGTCATATATCGGTACGGGATATTATGATACCATCCTACCGAATGTTATCCTTCGCAACATTCTAGAAAACCCGGCATGGTATACAGCCTACACGCCTTACCAGGCTGAGATTGCTCAGGGAAGGCTTGAAATGCTTTTGAATTTTCAGACTGTTATTACGGATTTAACGGGTATGGAAATTGCTAATGCATCGCTTTTAGACGAAGCGACTGCCGCGGCAGAAGCCATGACGATGTTGCACGGTATGCGGCCTGCGGCACGTAAAAAGGCAAATTCCTTTTTTGTTTCAGAATTATGTCATCCTCAAACTATCGATTTAATTCATACCAGGGCGAAGCCTATTGGGATTGACGTAATTGTTGGGGATCATGCTACGGTAGATCTTACCGATGAAAATATATATGCTGTATTGGTACAATACCCGGCTACGAATGGTTCGGTTATTGATTACACCAACTTTATTGCTGCTGCACACGAAGTAAATGTATCCGTAGCAGTTGCTGCTGACTTACTAGCACTTGCTCTTTTGAAGTCACCGGGAGAAATGGGCGCTGATGTAGTAGTTGGTTCCTCTCAGCGTTTTGGTGTTCCTATGGGATATGGAGGTCCACATGCGGCTTATTTTGCGACGAAGGAAGCTTATAAGCGCCACATTCCAGGACGTATCATTGGTATTTCGGTAGATGCTGAAGGTAATTCAGCATTACGTATGGCGCTTCAAACACGTGAACAGCATATCCGTCGTGAAAAGGCAACCTCCAACATATGTACCGCACAGGTATTGCTGGCTGTTATAGCAGGTTCTTATGCGGTGTATCACGGTCCGGAAGGCATTAAAAATATTGCTGCCCGTATACATGGCTTGACACAATTGTTTGTTGAGACACTACGCAAGTTTAATTATACCGTTGTAACAGAGCAGTACTTCGACACGGTAACCATTCAAACGCCTCTTGCGAAAAAGGTAAGAGAACAAGCCGAGAAATGGGGTATTAATCTAAGATATAATAAAGATGAAACCATAGGTGTTTCATTTGACGAAGCCAAATCGTTTGACGATGTCATTGCATTGTTAAATGTATTTGCCGAAGTAGCCGGTTTCCAGGGTGAGCTTATTATCGAGGAAGATATGGAGCTTAACATTTCTGAAAGCATTGCGCGTTCGTCAACATATCTGACACATCCGGTGTTTAATCAGCACCACACGGAGCATGAAATGTTGCGTTACCTCAAATCGTTGGAGAACAAAGATTTGTCGTTGGTACATTCCATGATATCGTTGGGAAGTTGTACCATGAAATTGAATGCCACAGCAGAGATGATTCCGCTTACATGGCCGGAATTTGGATCGATACATCCGTTCGCTCCGACCAATCAGGTGGGTGGTTATGCACAGTTGGTTAGTGAGTTGAACATCTGGCTTTGCGAAATTACGGGTTTTGCTGCGATGTCATTCCAGCCTAACTCCGGTGCGCAAGGGGAGTATGCCGGCTTAATGGCGATTCGTGCCTACCATGAAAGCAGAGGCGATTCTCACAGAAACGTGGTATTGATTCCATCATCGGCACATGGTACAAACCCTGCATCGGCTGTAATGGCTGGAATGAAGGTGGTGGTAACCAAGTGTGATGATAGAGGAAATATTGATGTTGCTGACCTTAAGGCCAGAGCAGAGCAATATAGTAATGAATTATCATGTCTGATGGTAACTTATCCATCCACACACGGTGTGTATGAGGAAAGTATTATCGAAATATGTTCAATGATTCACTCGCACGGTGGACAGGTATATATGGATGGTGCGAACATGAACGCACAGGTTGGATTGACAAGCCCTGCCACCATTGGTGCAGACGTTTGTCATTTGAACCTTCATAAGACCTTCTGTATTCCTCACGGTGGTGGTGGACCAGGAGTTGGACCTATTGGTGTTGCTGAACACTTGATGCCGTTCTTGCCAGGACACGTTAATTTTAGCGTACAGCCAGAGCACCTTGCAGAAGGAGAAGCCGGCGCAGTTTCTGCTGCACCGTATGGTAGTGCCAGTATATTGACCATTTCTCATGCCTATATTTCCATGATGGGTGGTGAGGGACTTACCAATGCTACCAAATTCGCAATTCTGAATGCCAACTATATTAAGGAACGTCTCAATGGCCATTACGAAGTGCTTTATACAGGAACCAACGGTCGCTGTGCCCACGAAATGATCCTTGATTGTCGTCCATTTAAAGCGGCAGGTGTTGAGGCAGAAGATATCGCGAAACGATTGATGGATTATGGTTACCATGCTCCT
>CALGRQ010000464.1 GCA_937880795.1 uncultured Dyadobacter sp.
CAAATCTTATGGCGGAAATTACTCGAACGAAGGCGACACCACGGCAAAAGGAATGCTGGTGCGGGCTATCAACGATCCGTTCTGGAAATTACGCCAAATGGCCATATCCAACTTTGCCGAGTACGAAGGTGAAGGATTTGCAACGGTGGAAAAAATAATTCAGGACAGGGCTCGTTTCGACCCCCATCCACAAGTCCGCTCGGAAGCGATCATTACCCTGGCCACCTATGGTGACAACAACAGTGATAGCTTGTACCGTCAGGCACTGGAAGACAGCTCTTATCAAGTAGTTTCTGTTGCAATTGAAAAATATCTGATGGGCCAACCATCAGATGCGAAGGAAATTGCGGCACGTTTTGAAAATTCTCCGAACGACGCCATTGTTACCTCAGTAGGAAATTACTATGCCGGCCTTGCCGAACCTAACCGTTACGATTGGTTCCTGGAAAAAATGAAGCGCATGAAACCTACTGACAAATACAATTTCTTACAGGTTTTCGGGAAGTATCTGATCAAATCCAAACAGGACATACAACGTAAAAGTATTCCGGTTATGGAGAGCATTGCGCGAAATAACCCGTCCTATTTCGTCCGGTTTGGCGCATTTCAAGTATTGGGACTTCTCACCGATATTCAAGGTGTAAATTCCCTAAGAAAAGACATACGGGCCAAAGAAACAGAACCCAAATTAAAAGAAATGTATAGCCAGTTTGGTGAATTATAGAGATCACCCCGCTTAAAAACACAAACGACCGCAAGCTTGATGAATCAAATTTGCGGTCGTTTTTATGATATACGTACTGCGGTTCATACGGGATCTAAGTAGTAATCCAGATTCTCTTTGGTAATGATATCCAACGGCAAAAATTTAATAGGTGCTATATCCATGTTAAAGACCAAATGATTAGCCAGCTGAAATATGCCCCAATACCCCTGTCCCAATGGATTTTGATTGATCAGAAAATCAATTTTATTCTTATTGAGATAATCCAAATTCGTTTTTAAAAGGTCATAGCCCACTAGTTTTACATTCCTCTTATCCGCCTTTTCCAGATAAGCGGCCACTTCAAAAGCTTTGGAGTTAGTGACGTAAATAGCACCCACATTCTTTTCCCGTGCCATGATCTCACGCAAATGCGCATCGATGAAACCTCCCTCCAAAAAATTAATATTACGACTTACGACGTTAAACTGCCCAGCCCGGCCATTATGAGAGAAGTAATCTCTGAAACCTTCCTCCTTCGTCAATAAGTGCGCCGAGTTTGGCGTATCCTCGTTAATATGTAAAACCAAAACCGTACAGGCTTCCGGTAACCCGAAACTCAATATTTTAGCAGCCAAGGAGCCACTCCGGTATGAATCCTGCCCTATATAACACAAAGGCTCTACGCTTTCAATTTGCGTATTGAATAACACATATGGAATGCTCATCCGCTTCCATTGTTCAAAAAATGGAAGTACTTCTTTATAAAAGATAGGGGCTATCAGTACCCCATCCGGATGGTCTCGGGTTGCTTCTTCCGCCTTTTCTATAAAAGACCGTTCGTTGTGCGGATCAAAAATGTACTGTATAACATGCACCCCGTATTGACGTAGTTCCTTTTCAGCCTTCTCTATACCACTTCGCGGCGCTTCCCAATAAGAATCTACTGCACTATCCGGAATCAAGGCAGCAATATGGTATGTACGTTGAGATTTTAAAGATTGGGCTATACGATTCGGTTCATAGTTAAGTTCCTTAATAATGGCCAAAACTCTTTCTCGCACATCCTCCGCCACCCTACCCCGGTTATGTAAAACACGGTCCACTGTTCCTTTGGAAGTACCGGCCTTCTCTGCAATATCCTTAATCCGGATTATTTTCTTTTTCAACCTGATAAGCTTTTTAGTACAGAGGCTAACCTCCAATCATGAAAAGTAATATACCAATAAAGACGGTCAGATAAAAAAATACCTATCAATCAGGTTTCGAAAATATCTTCACTCCAAATATTGAGAAATATCTCTGACAACCCACGCCTTAATCAGCGTGATACCAAAACTCTTTTTAAATCAATTCACTTCAATATGCACATCGTCACCGTCTACGTAAGTAGAACAGGTCAGTATCCATCCCTCAGCAAGATCACGATCTGTAAGTACCTCATTGAAAGACATATGTAAAGCGCCACGTTTGCAAACAGCAGCGCAGGTTGCACAACGGCCTCCTTTACAGCTATAAGGAAGGTGTATACCGTTAGCGAGTGCTGCGTCCAAAATTGTGCTATGCGCGGGAACCAACAATTGATGGTTTTCTCCACGAAAATGTAATGAAATGGTATGAGGATTAGAAATTGGAGGCGGGGGTGGTATTTTATCGATTACAAAGTTTTCTTTACGGATTTGATCCGTCGTAAAGCCCATATAATGCAAGGTAATTTCCAAAGACCGCATCAATTCGTACGGACCGCAGATAAAAAACTTCGCAACCTCCTTATCATAACGAAGCGACTTCGAAACGAGCTGCTCTAACCGCGTATTATTAATTCGTCCCTGCATACCAGTCCACCCTTCCAATGGCTGACTATGTATGTGAATGACACGTAGTCGATCGGGAAAGCGTCTTTGCCAGTCATTAATTTGATCCACAAACAGGGCGTGTCCATCATTCCGATTGGCATACAGTAACGTTACCGAACTCCCAACCTCCTCAGTCAGTACCTGTTTTAGTATAGAAAACAGAGGGGTGATTCCACTCCCTGCCCCTATCAAAACCACATCCTTTTGAGTGGCTGGGGCTGGCGTAAGTACAAACCGCCCCGAAGCCGGTAGGCAATTGAAGACATCCCCTATCTTTACCTGATCCAGCCAAAACCTGGAAATTTCTCCATTCGCCACTCGCTTTA
Organism: uncultured Dyadobacter sp.; assembly: GCA_937880795.1. Lineage (GTDB taxonomy): Bacteria > Bacteroidota > Bacteroidia > Cytophagales > Spirosomataceae > Dyadobacter. Next base: position 2,886 of record CALGRQ010000464.1, read on the forward strand.
TCGTTATTGCCGGATAGGCATCCACAGCCGGTGCCGAACTCATCGAATAAGATCGTCGTACTTCACGACCATTTATCTCCTTTAAAAACGTCAGAAACTGACCAGCCGCATACTCCAGTGACTCGCCATCGGTCCGTTCCAACACAAAGGTTTTCACGTCGTACTTTTCTACAATAATTTCCCTTACTTTGATCGAAATTGTATTTTCTAACACCATAATGACACTAGGAATGGACAGGTAATTGGGTAGTTAACGAATCCCATAAAGTTTCGTATTCGAACAGCAACAACCAGCAATGGGCTTCGCACACCCAATGCATATGAAACAACCCACTGTTGGAAAACTTATAAAGGATAGGGTTTTCATAGGCAGTAAGCAATCCGGCAATAAAAAAGTAAAAACCCTTAAAGTCGGCTTTGGTAAACGACTCAACGGGTATCCGGTTAGGTTTTATCCCCAATCGCATCAGTGAAATGGAGAGTATGACGCGATCCATCTTCTTTTCCGTTTTTTGCAAAATTTCCAATGTATCTTCAATCAACTTTGCACGGATATCGCTTAGCGCCTCCGGATTAAAAGCCGCCAACAAACGACTTACGTGATATATAATCAGCTCAGTTCGTGGATACTGATGTGCACAACGAAATGGAACCGACCTATATCGATCCGATTTAATGACCGAACTTATATAGGCCAGAGAATCCTCATCGTGTTCATTCAGTGGTAATTGGTATTTCAAGATACAATACATCAGATTACACAACACACTGACATCGAACTCAATATACATATTTTTACCAAACCAGGTCGAATAAGCCTTCAGAGACCTATATTCGGGATAAGTATTGCGTATCCATTGCTTATACCCATTGGCATGCAATACAAGTTTATTTTTGAGCCAAAGGAGCTCCTCCCGGGTCGGATTTGTGGTGAGGTATACAAATGCCGTATCATCTACATCGTCAGGAATTCTGAAATGCTCATACCTTTTAAAAATATATCCATTGGGAAAATGTTTGGAAGGTTTCGTTTTCCAAAAATTATAAGTCCTTAATCCATCCTTATTTTGAAAATCAGGATAGTTCGCGACGATCCTTTCGCAGATTTTGTCGATTTGAAATTGAACCGCCTCTTCCTGCCGGCTCCTTAAAGATTGCAGCGTAAATGCGCTTATTGCCGAAAAAAAAATCGTAGTATCTGGCCGTCTATAACCGATCCCGGTATTCTCTCGATACGCGGGAAAAATGCCGACCGGAAAATATTGATCTCCCTTGGATTGAAGGCGCTCAATATGATCAATAAAGATTTGGAAGTTTTGATTCATTGACCCTAAACTAACCAATTGCATCAAAAAAAGAAACCTTGCCGCTCAGACAAGGTTTCTCCGTTAAAACAAAATATTTATTTAAACGCCTTCGGCCACAACTTCCTTCACATCCGGTACCATACGCGTCAATAGGTTCTCAATACCCGCTTTAAGCGTTAATGTTGATGATGGACAGCCACTGCAAGATCCTTGAAGAAGAACCTTCACCACACCCGATTCTTCATCAAAAGAATGGAAGTTGATGGCTCCACCGTCGGACTCCACAGCCGGACGTACATATGTATCCAAAGCGGCTTTAATTTTTTGAATTGTATCCGAGTCTCTTGAATCAACAATTACTGTATTCTTCTCAATTGTTTTCTCAGCAAAAACCGGATGGTTTTCTTCAAAGTATATTTTAATAAACTGTTTGGTATCACGAAGCACTTCTTCCCAAGCAGTTGCATCATCTTTGGTAATCGTAATGAAATTGCTCGCTATAAACACGCGCTGAACGTGCGGAAATTGAAAAAGGTCTGACGCCAACGGAGATGCAGAACCATCTGCAAAAGTGGATTCAACCGTTGGATAATCAAATGAAAGACCATCCGGAACCAATTCAAAATTCAATACAAATTTCATTGAGTTGGGATTCGGACTTAACTCGGTATATACAAAAATAGGTCGTGATAGCATAATTTGTAAAGATTCGATTGTGTTTTAAGGATCTAATTACCCTCTCCCACAACACCATTCTTCATTTTTTGGTTTGTTATATCCCGTATTTGAACAGCTTTCGTCAAAAAAATTTTATCCCTATACCCAACCTTTCACCCTATACCGGTAGTTTATACGTCTGAAACCCAAACCACAGGCTGATCAGCTGCTTTGGCAAATCATTTTCATCTTAAAATTAATGCTCATGATAAAGTCAGCAATTATTTTCAGCTTGCTATGGCTCGGGCTTGCCATCATCGCCTGCGAACAGCAAAACAATATGGATGCCGTTTCTCAATTAGAAACTACCAAAGTCAACCTAAAAAAAACAGAACCGGCAGAATTTACCTTTAAAACCAATGCGCCTGCTGATCGGGTAAAATGGAATGTAAGTCCTAATCGGAACGTGCAGATTATACCCAATGGTTATGTTGCCAAGATATATTTTGGTGACGCCGGGCGATATACTATTATTGCCACCGACGATATCATTACCTCCCGAACCGCAGTTACGGTAGATACAACAACTTATATCCCTGGTGATACCACAACGGTAACTCCGCCAAGTCCTCCTGTTGTATATCCTCCCATACTACCGGCAGATACTGTCATAAAAGTTGATACCGTCGGCACGCATGACCGAATTGTTAGTTTGGAGGGTGACGAATTTACCATCACACCCGTCATCGTCGATTCTCTTTCGGGACAGGGACTGGGCATGCGCATTGATAGCAAAAAACATTACCCCTGTTCTACAACCTACCTGCACTATTCCGGTTTTTGGCAGGAATCTAACACGGGCCCCTATAAGCTATCATTCTATCATGCAGTACAGCCTGGGGCTAGATTTTGTAATGGTCCGGAAAGAACACTCTTGGCAGCAGCACATATATACCCCATTCCCCACGGTAAAACCAGGTTTGAAATTTCTTTGAATGGTACGACCTATGCGGGATCCATAACCCGTGAAGAAAATACTTTCACCATTTCTTGGCCCTATACCGATGGCGTTAAATTTTCGAAGTTTGTTTTAACAAAATAAATAGTTTGATACAAGCCATTTGATTTTGAAATCAGATGGCTTGTAAAGCGTAAATGAATCAACTCTCCGATATATTAGCTGGTTGCAAACGCAATGACCGAAAGTGTCAGAAAGAGTTGTATTATCATTTTTATCCGGCCATGTTCTCTTTGTGCCGAAAATTTTTTCAGGACGAACACGAAATTCAAACGGCCTTGAACAATGGCATGATGAAGGTCTTTAAAAACATAGGCCAATATGACGATGCCAAAGGCGATTTTTTCAACTGGATCTATACCATTGTAAGAAACACCTGCCTAACCCTCATCCGGAACAGAAAACCCGAAATGACCGTTGAAATCAAGGAGCATATGGAAGGCATATTGCTATATGATCCTTTCGCGTCTGCCGAATGGGATGAGATTTTTCATGCTCTCGACAAGCTAGCTCCGGCAACCCGGGCGATTTGTAGCCTATTTTATCTGGAAAATTTCAGTATAAAGGAAATCTGTACCGAAATGAATATTAAAGAAGGTACCGTAAAATGGCACCTGAACGAAAGCAGAAACAGACTTAGAGAAATTGTTACGAAAAGTCAGAACAAGTGAATAAGGGGAAAAAACATATTGACCTGCAAAAGCAAGGAGACTATCCCGTTCCGGGTATTCCGGCCGACGATGCGTGGGATAATATGAAGGATATGCTTGATCAGCAGATACCTCAGTCTCCTAAAAATCCTGCAAACTGGCTGAGTACCGTCAAGGTAATTTCGACCGCACTCATCCTCAGTGTGGGTATACTCTATTTATTCAAAAATCAAATTCCATTTTATCAAGATCAATCGGCAACGCAAACACGGCACCCCTCCCTTCTGGAGAATCCACGTCATGAAATCCACTCTGCCAATCCAGACACGAAGGCAGAGAAAAATGAAACATCAAACCCACAAAACGACAAAACCAGCACAGACAGCAAACAAGAAGCTACCGATTCTAAGGAAATTATACCATCAAATAATCAAGCAGCTAACTTAACTACCCACTCTAATCGTAAAAAAGCGCCAACCAATAAAGAGAACATACAAACGGACTCACTATATGAAAACATAACTTCAGAAACCGAGCAGAGGTATGGCGTTATACACAGCAGCAAAGTTTCCGACAAGTCCGATTTATCCCTCCCCAAAGCAGGCAATCGGGACGGCCTATATACACATTATACCGTTTCTGAGGCAGATGACAATCAGCAGCTAGTACCAAAGGCTATTATTTCTAATGCCATAAAAAATCAGTTCAAAAACACAGCTATATCCACCCAAAATCAATCTGTGAGCACGAGTACAAACTCAACACTTGTCCACGAAGTTAGAGCAATAGGCGCATTGGCGAACAAGCCTTTTCAAACCAACAACCAGCTTGCCGTAAAACTCAATACGATACAGATTTTGCAAAAAAAATCTCTTCCCATTTCAAAAGAGGTTAATCAACGCTCATCTGTTTTCAAAAATATGGGTGGTGGTCTATTGTGGAATTTAAACGCCCCAGCAACCGGCTATAATCAATACGCAAAATATAGCAATGCTTCCCATGACATATACAAGTACCTAATTCCAGGAATATGGTTTGGTCCAACGTTCAAAAATGGAAGTAAAGTTTTTTTTAAAGTACTTCCATTCGGTCAACATGATGGAAATGCATCACTCCTTGACAGCAACCGACAATCCCGTTCGGATAGTATTGGAGGCTATTTTGTTTATACAGAGCGCCGACTTGGCAAAACAAGTGGTTTCAATCTGGGAATTCAATTCAACCAGCCCCTATATCAGAGATGGAGGCTTGGAATTGGTGCAAACATGCAAAAGCAAAAAACGATGCTGATGCATACGGTGGTTAAATCTTCAAGAGCAAATAATATCGTGGATGAACAACGAGACGAAATCCTGTCTCAGAAATATGACACTTTGGGCTATATTAAACCTTACCTATTTACTACAAATGTAGAACTCCTCTATCAGTGGAATCGAATTGAGTTTGGTGCCGGTGCTATTTTACCCATTACTTCAATACTGGCTATACCAGATAAACGCTTTAAGCCCCTAAACTTCCAAATTGCAATTAGATGGCAAATTAGATAAGGACATCATGCAAAAAGCCCATCGGAGATTCCGATGGGCTTTTTGCATGATAACATTTTTGGACTATGCCTCAGCAGCGATAGGCTCAATGTGAACGAAAGACTTATTTTCACGAGTCTTACGGAATACCACATGACCTTCTGTCAAAGCAAACAAAGTATGGTCACGACCGATACCTACGTTTTTGCCAGGGTTGTGTTTTGTTCCACGCTGACGAACAAGAATGTTACCAGCTTTTGCCAATTCACCACCGAATAATTTTACTCCAAGACGCTTACTTTCTGATTCACGTCCGTTTCGCGAGCTACCTACACCTTTCTTATGTGCCATGATATCTTAACTTTAATTTTTTTCTATAATTAGTAAAGGGCAGTCAAGCAAACCTAATAGCTGACGACCAAAAGTGGATAGCTATTAAGCTACGATCTCGTCAATGCTGATCTTAGTCAAATACTGACGGTGACCATTCTTAACTTTGTAACCTTTACGTCTTTTCTTTTTGAAGACGATTACTTTTTCACCTTTAAGGTGTTCAAGTACAGTTACTTTCACAGAAGCTCCTGCTACTGTAGGTACTCCTACCTGCACTGTGCCTCCGTTATCAACTAAAAGGACTTTGTCAAATACAAGTGCAGCGTTCACGTCACCTTCAAGCCTATGCGTGAAGATTTCGCGACCCTTTTCAACTTTAAATTGCTGACCTGCGATTTCTACGATTGCGTACATGTTAATTAATTATTGGTATACTAATTTCAAAATTCGAGGTGCAAAGATAAATAGATCACAACAGAATCACAATGCTTTACATATAAATTTTATCAGCTTACAAGAGCGTTTGCATATCCGGCTTGACGACCCGTGCATTTCGTTGACTAAAATACCAACTTCTATTTTTAACCTCTGGAAACTTAGGTAAAGTCAAGTAACTTATTACCTTTATATGTTGACAGTTTTAATCCTTTAAGTTTGGACTAAAACCGTTAACAATCCTTAACTATAGAAATGGTTACCTTTGTTACTATCAACGTCTTGACGCTAAATGAACGATAACAATAAAAAAATGAGAATTTATTTGTGGCTTTCGATCGTACTTCTTTCCGGAGTAGCAGCGGTGGCGGCAACCATTAACTTCAAGTCCACGTATACCGAAACGACACAAAAAATAGCCGGATACCAAATAGGCGACGTCGTAGCCAATTTCAGCCTTAAAAATGTAAGCGGAAATACCGTATCACTTGCTGACTACGCATCATCCAAAGGTGTAATTGTGATATTTACCAGTAACCATTGTCCGTTTGCCAAAGCGTACGAAGACCGTATCATAGCTTTACATAATAAATATGCAGCGCAGGGTTTTTCGGTTATTGCCATTAATCCTGGTGATCCAGCTACTCAGTTGGATGATACTTTTCAAAAGATGAAAGAGCGATCTGCATCCAAAGGATATCCATATCCATATATGGCCGATGAAGCACAACAAACTGCTAGGGCTTTTGGAGCTGCGCGTACACCCCAAGCTTACGTCCTTCAAAAAACAGGCAATACCTTTTCGGTTCGATATATGGGTATGATAGATGACAACCCTCAAGATCCGGCAGGTGCAAGCAAATTTTATGTAGCCGATGCAGTGAATAATCTTTTGGCAGGAAAACCTGTGGTAATCACACACACAAAACCCATCGGTTGTGCTATAAAGTGGAAAAACCAGTAAGTAGAAACCCTAACCCGTTGTACTTATGTTAAAATCACTACCATTCCTGATTATTACCTTGGTTACCTTACTGACGAATTCCCAATCTTATGCGCAAAGTGACAAGTTTTCTGCCGAAGGAGAATTTACCAACAATTGCGAAGGACCTGCCGTAGATGCGGAAGGAAACGTATATGCAGTAAACTTCGCCCGTGATGGCACTATCGCCATCGTCAATAAAAAGGGAAAGACAGGTTTTTTTGTTACTTTACCCAAAGGTAGCACAGGCAACGGAATACGTTTCGGTGACAAAAACACATTTTATGTAGCAGATTTCACGGGACATAACGTACTCAAAGTCAACCTCACGACAAAGGCTATATCTGTTTTTGCACACGAGCCAAAAATGAATCAGCCCAACGACTTGGCGATCACTTCCAATGGCATGATTTTCTGCTCAGATCCTAACTGGAAAGAGAGTACAGGACAAGTTTGGCTGGTAACACCAGAGGGAAAAACCAGTTTAGTAGCCGAAAACATGGGAACAACCAACGGCATTGAGGTAAGTCCGGATGAGAAAACCCTATATGTCAATGAAACCGTGCAACGTACCGTGTGGGCCTTTGACCTCGCTCCTGACGGAAAATTATCCAATAAAAGATTATTGCATCAGTTTCCAGATGGTGGTCTGGATGGTATGCGTGCAGACATTAAGGGAAATCTTTATGTTACCCGACACGGTGTAGGGGAAGTGGCTGTTTTATCACCCGAAGGTAAACTGATACACAC
>CALGRQ010000465.1 GCA_937880795.1 uncultured Dyadobacter sp.
TGAGCGCCTCATAGCCACCATATGACATACTATATGTCCCCTTTAAAATCCCGCCTTCCGGATCAACTTCGACATTGATCATTTCTAGCTTACTCTTACTTTCTTTGGAATTAACCTCTACAAAGCGCCCCTGCCCCTTTTTGGGAACAAGCCTTCCAACGCCATTTAAAGTGTGTTCCGGAACAAGCCCAGGTCTTGCATAGGGTTGTGTAGCATCCAGAAAATACTCTTTATCTCCTATTTTCACGTGTCCGATCACGTAGTTAAAACTTTCCAGCATCGGAATTTCCTGAGACACCCGCCCATGCGACCGTGTACTTAGCACAACCGGATTACAATCGAGGTCCATATCGCGTAACAATGAAATAAGAGCCAGGTTAATATCGCTGACATTCCCCTTCTTGTTGTCAAAAGCACGCTTCGCCCCCTCCTTGGAAGCAATCCCAAAATAGCCATCCCACTTCATGTTACTTTGCATATACGCATATGCCCTATTCATTCGCTCCAAAGGTTCACTGGAACTCTTCAAAATTTCATCCCTAACTTCCTTTAAATAGGCCGATTTACGCAACTCCCCTCCAAACCACGGAACCGATTCCAGAGTACGATCCACATTTTCCCAGGTCTGTGAATAGCGTCTTGTACCGTAACCGGGAAGATTGGTACTTGCCAGTTCAAACCTTATTTTTGACACATAGTCTACCTCTGTGGTGATGAAGGGCTCATCTAAAAAAGCCGGAACATCTTTCACCACAAATCGATAGTCGATACCCTGTCCTTTAAAAGGTGTATAGCCCACATCAATATCCACATGCTCCTGCTTGTTGATATATAAGGGAATATACCCGCCCAGGGTCATTTTGTATTCTAAAAAATAGGGTATACCAATGCGATATTCGCTCCACTTACAAGGAATATCCCCCTGAAAACGCCATGTGGTTGGTTCATTACGTAAGTTGAGCGGTGTTGTTCTTGTATAGAAGTATTCGATGACAGAACCCTTTTTCACACTGGGTAAGTTAAATTTAATGGTCCGGTAATCATCTGACGACTTTTCATCCTTCACCGTCTTATTGTCCAGCTTCGTCGTGACAATCTGATTGCCCTCCACGTTATACGTAAATCCTTTTAAAGATTCGATGGTTTCCTTTTTGTCAAAATTCGACCCATCAAAGTAGCTTAGTGCAACCGATGCTCTACTTAAAGCTGATTCTTTAAGAATTTTGACTCGCATCCAGCAATCCATTCGCATTGTCAAACCTTTGGTCTGGTCAAACGAAAAGCGCACATTACCATAGTCATAAAGCACAACTGCCTCGGCGGTACTGTCACCTGGATAGGCCACCATATCCAAAGAAGGGCGGTCCACAAAACCAAGTTTTGGTTTGAAGTCATCCTGCGCTACGACAGCTGACGAAACACAAAAAATTAAGATAATAACAAGCAGTGTATGTGAACACCTCGCCGCAATAAGGGTGAAATAGATCATTGTAGTGGTATAGAGGAGTAATTAAACTGCATTATGACTGTTTTAATTCAAATTTCAAAGTATAATTAGGAACAATTCATGATTAAGTTTTACTGAAACCTGTCCATCCCTAAAAGCTGATTAAAATGTTTATTTTTGACACCAATTGATGCATGGCGTTGTTATGCTGTTGTAGTAGCTGCAACCATCATTTATACCATTACATTTTTTTTATGTCATCTTATCAAAATGAAAATCCACTCCGCGTTCTTGTTGTAGGTTGTGGTAACATGGGAGCCTCACACGCATTCGCGTACCAATTGCTCGACGGCTTTGAAATCTGTGGTATTGTTTCCACCGGTAAAAGCAAAGAAGTTTTAAATGAAAAACTGGGAGGTGGTTATAGCCTTTTCAGCGATTATGAAACAGCTTTAAAAGAAACCAAACCCGATGCGGTTTGTATTTCGACATATCCTGATACCCACGAAGAATTTGCCATTCTGGCATTACAGCATGGTGCGCACGTATTCATAGAAAAACCGTTGGCATCCACAGTTGCCGGTGCTAAAAATGTGGTGGCAGCAGCCAAGGCAGCGGGTAAGCAAGTGGTAGTTGGCTATATCCTCCGTCACCACCCGTCTTGGGAACGTTTTGTGGCAGAAGCACAGCATCTGGGCAAACCATTGGTAATGCGTATGAATCTTAACCAGCAGAGCCATGGCTATATGTGGGGTGTACACCGTAACCTCATGAAAAGCCTAAGCCCTATTGTAGACTGCGGCGTACACTACATAGACGTGATGTGCCAAATGACCCGCTCGAAACCTTTGCGCGTAAACGCCATTGGCGCTCGTTTAACCGACGATATTCCTGCTGGTAATTACAACTACGGTCAACTACAAATATGGTTTGAAGATGGTTCTGTTGGCTGGTACGAGGCTGGCTGGGGACCAATGATCAGCGAAACTGCATTCTTCGTAAAAGATGTAATCGGACCAAAAGGATCTGTTTCAATTGTTGCGAAAGACGCTGGTGGAGCTGGAAAATCTTCATCTGTGGAAGCACATACCAAAACAGAATCTATCCGCGTACACCATGCGGCATTGAACGACAAGGATGAGTTTGTACAGGAAGATACCTGGATTAACCTTGAAGATGAACCAGATCATCAGGAATTGTGTAACCGGGAGCAGCGTTTCTTCCTAAAGGCTATTTTGGAAAACACAGATCTTACCGATCACCTGCAAGATGCGGTAACTAGTCTGCAGATCGCCTTCGCTTGCGATGAGTCGGTACGTACAGGACGTACAGTAGATTTGGACTAATCTTATACAGTCTTTTTATCATTAAGCCCTTCGGAAATGGATCCGAAGGGCTTTTTGTTTTCATCCCTCCTTTCTCTCCGTAAGCAGACTCTCAAGTCATTACGTTTGTAACCGATTCATTATTATTTCAAACGTTTGCATATAGCCTAGGAGTAACAAATCACATTTGAGTTAAAATATTGATACTTTTTAAGTATATATTGCCATAATTCTATTTTAATATTCTGGCAATATCGAAGCTTATTTAGTGTTTTCCCAACCATGGACACCCTATATAGCTCCATAATTGATATGATATAGGATTTTTCAAATAGAATAATTCAAAGTAATTCTATAACACAAAACACATTTAATCTGAATGAAATAATCACTTTACAGCCCTACTTGTTTTTTAGTCCACGTATAACGTTAGGCACTAATTCCAAAACCTAATAATTCCTTAATAATGAAAAAAAACACTACAACTATGGGTGTGGTCCGAAGGAACATACTTTCTAAGTGCACACCATTGCTTCTAGCCATTGCATGTACGGCTAATGCGGAAGCCGGTTCGCTGAATGCAAAAACGGAGAAGGCCAATCAATCTATTACCATTGATAAAACCATAAAAGGTAAGGTTACCGATAAATCTACGGGAGATGGACTTCCGGGTGTAAACGTGGTCGTAAAAGGTACAAGTACAGGAACTTCGACGGATGCGGAAGGAAACTATACCATCACTGTTCCTAACAGTGGCGGTACACTGGTTTTTAGTTTTGTTGGTTTTATAACCCAGGAAATAAACGTAGGTTCACGAAGTGTAGTGGATGTGGGTATTGAATCCGATTCGAAAGCATTGAGTGAAGTGGTTGTGATTGGATATGGAACGGCTAGAAAGTCCGACTTAACTGGTTCCGTTGGCTCTGTTAAAGAGGCAGAACTTCGGGAGCGTCCTACACCGTCACTCAACCAGGCAC
>CALGRQ010000466.1 GCA_937880795.1 uncultured Dyadobacter sp.
GGATGGGAAAGTAATTGTTGCCTGAGCAAGACATAAAGTAGAGGCAAGGATATGACATAGCCATACCAAAATAGGTAATCTCATTTCAATTTGGAGGGTTTAAGATATATAACGTATGTGATGTGTGTAATAATAGCTGGTCGGTTAACTATCACGAATGGTAGCTTAACAAAACGCCCCGCAAAGGTACTGGTTTTTTTGAAAGTTCCATTTCCATAATTAGCTAAGGGTTACATTCTACGGGGCGTACAACATATTTTAGTTACCAAAATTTTGTACGAGCGTCCAAGATCATATAAATACAATTGAAGGGTATATACGTAGCATTAAAATGATTGTGAGGTAATTAATTATTCTTTTAACGTATATACATTATGTGTATGAAATAAATTAATCGTATACTTAATATAAAATTACATTGTTGTGTACCCCCAGAAAATATTGTATTTTCGATACGAATTTGACCTGTTTTAAAAATTGAGGAGTAATTATACAGGCCGAATAGGTGCTATTCGTTGAAATTATTTTAGAAACCTTCTCGTAACTAAGTGATATGAAAAAACTAAATTTTACTCAATTTTTTTTGTTGGTGCATTTATTAGCAGTAGTCTCCTTTACTGCTATGGGACAAACTCCCTGGAGTGGAGCGTATGGAAATGAGTGGATTGTTCCTGGCCAGCAATATGCGGTTGTAAAAGTGAAGGCGAAAGGGGTTTATCAAATTAACAAGTCTGAGCTTCCTCAAAGTTTTCCTGCGTTTGATGCAGGCAAGTTGCAGCTTTGGCATAGGGGTAAACAAGTTGCCATTTTGGAGCAGGATGCTAGTAAGGTAGTTTTTTACGGAGTGCCTAACGATGGTGCTAGTGATGAATTATTGGCGCGAAGAGATCCGGCTCGTCCTGCTATAACCAGTCGTATGAATAAGTTTGTTAGTTTATTCTCGGATCACTCATTCTACTATTTAACCGTAGATACGCGTGCATCTGGTTCTGGTTTTGAACCCCCCGTTGGTGTACAAACTGTGGATTTGGCTAGTTTGGGTGCTTCATCCATGACGGAGCAGTACCATATCAAAGAAGATACCATTAAGTATACCAATGAGTTCTCTACTTCTGGAACCTATTCTACATACCCTTCTTTATTCAATAGTTTTTATGACTATAGCCAAACTTTTACAGGACTTAGGCAGTTACGGAATGCAACATTTCTTGCTCCATTTCAGCTTAAGAATTTGAATCGTACTGTTAATGTTCCAGTCAAGGTCAAAATCTTATTGCATAACAGAGGTAATACCAATTTCAACCTGGCTATTAATATCAAAGCCAAGAATGGGGTGAATCGTCAAGTGACAACAGTAAGTACTTTACCTTTTAAAGCGCACGAGTACGAGTTTCAATTGAATCTGGGGACCGACTTAGATGTAAAAGGAGAAGGTGAATTATCATTTAATATTCCCACCCCTGCAGTAGGAGATTGGTACTCCATTGCCGCGATCTCATTTACATACCCACAAAACTTCAATGCGGATGGTAAAACTTTGTACGAATTTGGATTGCCAAATTCAACAAAAACAGGGGTTTCTAGTATTACACTGGACAGCACTGCAGTAGGTAATATAAAATTGTTAGATGTTACCAATACAGCTAGACCAATTATATTATCTAATAACAACCTGCCGACATTTAATATTAGCAGGGTCCAAAATGAGGCTAAGAAATTATTATTCTACACAGGACCTAAAGAAGTTCCTGCTACTAATATTTACTCTTTTGTTGGTAGATCAAAAAATGTGAATGAATTTAAAGACAACGATTATGTCATTATTACTTCACAAGCATTATTATCAGGTGCACAGAGATATGCAGACTATCGTGCTTCCACTTACAATAGAACTACCAAGGCCAACTTTAAGCCATTGGTTTTGACAGTGGAAGATATATATAATCAATACAATTACGGAGAGCCAAGTCCGGTTGCTTTAAGGAGATGTATTGATTTTTTAATATCAGGCGGGAATGTTAATAAGTCGTTGTTTTTGATTGGAAATAGTAATAATCTGAACAAAGGTATAGCTGAACTAAAGGATCAAGTGCCTGCAATTGGTTATCCGGGCTCGGATTTTCTTTTGGTTTCGGGGTTGGCCAACACGCATGAAGATTTTCAAACCATAAGCGTAGGACGTCTTCCTGTGGGTACAGTAGGCAAGGTGGATGATTATTTATCGAAAGTGATGCAATATGAAAATTACTCTGATATAGCATCAAAAGCGTGGAGAAAAAATGTGGTGCATTATAGTGGTGGAAAGTACACCTCAGAGGTGAATAGTTTGAAAAATCGTCTTGAAACGGCGGCAAATAACTATGTAACCCCGTTTTCCGGAACTACGTTTTCTTATAACAAAGATCCAAATAACCCCTGTCCAGCCGATCATGATGGGTACGTAGATTGCCAGACCTCTGCTTCACCTGAAATTGCTACAAAAGTTAATGAAGGAGCGGGTGTATTGACCTACTTTGGTCATGGAAATACCCGGGTTACCGATTATTATACAGGTTATGTTACGGATCCGTCGAAAGGTTTTAATAATTCGAAATACGCTGCTTATTTCCTTTATGGATGTGATGTTAATAATGTATACGGTGCTAATAACGAGAATATCTCTTATGTTATGAGTAACTCTGCCAAGCGGCCGTTTGTTATAGACTGGTTGATTACACCCAATAAAGGAGCGATTACCGTGGTTGGTAATTCATGGGAAGGCTATGAAGGAATATTGACTCCTTATTTGAATAAGACTTACGAGCGCTTATTTGTGCAAGATATAAATAGGCCTATGATAGGCGATTTATTGAGAAGTGTTTCTAATACGACGATGAGCCCGCTAATAGCATCAAGTGCGAGGGTAGCAGCTATTGCACCAGACAATACAAATTATAATTATAATTTTACTCAGGCCAATGTTCATCAAACGGTGTTATTGGGTGATCCTGCTATCATATTGTTACTCACAACGAGCCCTAGTTCGCTTCCTGTTACCTGGTTGAGCGTAACGGCAAAGCCTGTTAATTTTACCGAGGTGAAAGTGGAGTGGTCAACGGCTAGTGAAACGAACAACGAAAAGTTCATTATTCAAAGAAGTATCGATGGAAAGACTTTTGAAGATATTGGTACTGTGGATGGACGTGGAGATGTAAGTCACCAAAGTGATTATAGCTTTTTAGATACCCGGGCCGTTTTAGGGAAAAGTTATTACCGAATTGTGCAGGTGGATAGAGCTTCGTCGGATGGAGAGTCTAATACTTCGAAATCAAGGATTGTAACAGTTGATAATCAATTTGGTGAAAGCATTTTGGTGTTCCCTAACCCAAGCGGTAATACAATTAATATAGCTTCGCCACTTGCGAAAGTGTTGTCATGGGAGTTGGTGAATATTTTGGGAAGTACAGTGAAGTCGGGTGATGAAATTGTTGTGGATCTTAGCGGACTACCGGATGGAGCTTACTTCTTGAAATTAAAAACCCAAGAAGGAGTTGTCGTTAAACGTTTCGTCAAATCAGGCTCGAAAAAATAATGTGATCGTTATTTAGAATAATAATCTGTTTCTAGTAGTTTCATAAGTGTTGTACGGTGTAATGACTAAACCACACTTATGAAACTACTCTTTTATAAACTGTCCTCAAGAATGATCTTAACCATGTCGAATTTTACAAACCTGAGAATTTTTGCCTGTATAGCGTTAATCTTGCTGTCTACAGTGGGGTATGGGCAATGGGGCGCACCTTATTCCAATCAATGGGTTAATTATGATCAGGAATATTATAAAGTAGAAATTCGCGAGGAAGGATTGTATCGGATTCCGTTCAATAGTTTGCCTGATGTGATCAAGAATGCCGATAAATCTAAAATCCAGATTTTCAAAGCTGGCAAAGAAATAGCCATCATTTCAGTGGATGCAGAGGGGATTTTGTTTCATGGCGTACCCAATCGTGGTGAAACAGATTCGCTTTTATACCGCCCCATGTCTTCCAGAATAAATCCGTATTCAAGTTTGTTCTCTAATGCGTCGGCATATTTTATAACAGTTGGGAAAGAAAATGGACGGAGAGCTCAGAGTATTACGGGCCAAGCCAATGCTAATCTTGGACTCACCTCAAAACATCGGGCAGAGGTGTTGGTGTTGAGGGAGGAGGAGTATTCTTTGAGTGTTCTTAGTGCTATTTACCCCAAATTTATGAATAGTTATTATGAGAAGGGGGCTAGTAAAAGTGGTATAAAACATTTAGGCGATACGCTTATAATTACTTCTGTTGTAGCTCCTAATATACTTTTTGATACAGAGAGTAAGACGCAGCTAAAAATGCTTCTGTATGGACGTAGCAACTTAGATAGGGATATTGAGGTATTCGCTGGCCGTACTGCTGGAACCATGCGGTCGTTGGGGAAAGTAAGAATTAATCAGTTTGAACCCAAGCTCTTTGAATCCACTTTAACACAGATGGACTTCGATGCTGCTGGAAAGGTATTTATTGGTTATAGGTCTTCTCAAAAGGATAGACTAGAGCGCTTTTCACTCTCATATTTATCAATTCAATATGATCAGGACTTGCTTTTGAAGGGCGAAAAGACCAAATATTTTGCAATGCCTCAGCAAGGTAAAACAAGCTTACGATTTGGAATCTCTGATATCCCAACAACTGACTACACAGCTTATGAGATTAGTGATCCATCGTCACCAATAATTATCAAAGGTGATTTAAAAGATATTACGGTACCTGCAACGCGTACTGCAAATTATAAGCTTTGTGTGAGTCAGGAGCAAACTGTATTAACCTCCTCTCAAGTTGTAAAGGCTAAGTTGGACAAGTTAGATCCGAAGGATTATAATTATTTGATTATAACCATTGATAAGTTGCTACCGTCGGCCAATGAGTACGCTGCCTACCGAAAATCCGAAAAGG
>CALGRQ010000467.1 GCA_937880795.1 uncultured Dyadobacter sp.
AGAATTCATGAAGTTGAATCCTACGTCATCCTTGTATAAGAACTGAAATTTATGACGTTCCACCCGTACAGGTAGGATGGTAGCGCCTGAAGAGAACGTATTATCCAGTACTTTACCAGATGTTAAGCTCTTTAATTTTGTACGAACAAAAGCATTTCCTTTGCCGGGTTTAACATGTTGAAACTCTGTAACCTGAAAAAGATCATGGTTAAAGTGTATGACTAGTCCGTTACGCAAATCTGCTGTAGTTGCCATTTTAATTCAATAAGTAATTCTAAATTGTTTAAATCAAAAACGTAGATAGAGCCATAAGCTTACCTACGTAAAATTGTTAGGCTCCCAATGCCCATTTAAGATATACTGATCCCCAGGTAAAACCGCCTCCAAAAGCAGATAGGATTAGATTATCTCCTTTTTTTAATTGCGACTCATAGTCCCAGAGGCACAGTGGAATGGTAGCTGAGGTTGTATTTCCATAACGCTGAATGTTCATCATTACTTTATCCATTCCTACACCCATTCGGTTGGCTGTTGCTTCGATAATTCTCCGGTTGGCCTGGTGAGGCACAAGCCAGGCAACATCCTCGCTGGTCAAGGCATTTTTCTCCATAATCTCAGCCGAAATATCGGCCATGTTGGTTACGGCGAATTTGAAAACGTTAGCGCCATCCTGATAAACATGGTGCAAGCGTTTGTCAATGGTTTCGTGTGTAGGCGGAAAACGACTTCCCCCTGCTTTTTGATGCAGGTAAGGGTATCCGGCACCGTCGGAGCGGATAATAGAGTCAATTACGCCATAACCATCGGTGTCCGGTTCAAGCAGTACGGCTCCTGCACCGTCTCCAAACAAAACGCAGGTTTTTCGGTCGGTATAGTCAACAATAGCCGACATTTTGTCTGCGCCTACGATTACTATCTTTTTATATTTTCCGGTCTCGATAAACTGCGACCCTAGTGTCAATGCATATATAAATCCTGAACATGCCGCCTGGATATCGAAACTTCCAACATTGCGGATTCCAACCATATCACAAATGAGGTTGGCAGTACAGGGAAAAATGAAATCGGGTGTTGTTGTTGCACAAATCAGTAAATCAATTTCCTCTGGCGAGGTATTGGTTTTAGCTAGCAAGCCTTTTACTGCTTCTGCGCCCATGTGTGAACTCCCCAAGCCTTCACCTTTTAGAATGTGCCTTTCTTTGATACCGGTTCGGCTAACAATCCATTCGTCGTTGGTAGCAACCATTGTTTCCAATTCAGCATTGGTCAGAATGTAGTCAGGCACATACCCTTGTATTCCTGTAATAGAGGCTCTAAGTTGGGTCATGGTTCAATTATAACAATCATAATCCTTTTGGATTGTGGTAAAAGAAATGTCGTTTTATTGATATCAGCGTCAACAGACATACATCATTAGTTCAGGGCTTGGGCGATATGTAGGTAAGCCTTAGACTTAACCTGTTTATAAGCCCATCCGATCATGTTTCTTATGGCTATTGGGGAAGAAATTCCGTGTGCGATCATGACATTGCCATTCACACCTAAAATAGGGCTTCCTCCAATGGACTCATAATTGGTTTGATCGATGAAGTCGTCCTGGAAACCACGGATTTTAAGAATTTCATATAGAGATTCTCCCAGTTTGAACAGGATATTTCCCGTGAAACCGTCCGTTACGATTACATCTGCTTTATTCGTGAAGAGGTCTTTCCCTTCAATATTACCAATAAAATTGATTTTTTTATTTGCTTTCAGTATTGGAAAGGTTGCCTGTGAGGTCAATGATCCTTTCTGTTCCTCCTCACCGATGTTCATTAATGCAACACGCGGATTGTCGATCTGAAAAGTGTGTTGGGCAAAGAGTGAGCCTATTTCGCCGAATTGGGCTAGTACTTCCGGCTTACAGTCGGCATTTGCTCCAATATCGAGCATGATGGCGTGTCCGCCTCCAACCTGAGGTACAAGACCTGCAATGGCCGGGCGCAAAACTCCCTCAATGGCTTTAATGCTGAAAAGTGCACCTACATGCATGGCGCCGGTATTTCCTGCGCTGCAAAATATGTCCACTTCCTTCTCTTTAAGAAGTTTGAAACCTACTCCGATACTGGAGTTTGGTTTTTGTGAAAGTGCTTTGGTGGGGTGTTCACCCATTTCGATAACATCCTCAGCATGAACAATATCGATGTTGGTAGGGGTGTAGTTATTTTGTCTAAAAATATCCAAAATAGCGTCCTCCCGCCCAATCAATACAATTCTTGCTTCAGATGGTAGTTCAGAAGCGGCTAACATAACCCCTTCAACAATAGCCTGTGGAGCTAAATCTCCCCCCATAGCATCTACCGCAATTTTCATTTACACGCTGTTATTTTATACTAAATGAGTTAGAAATCGAAGGTGTAAATTTAGCAGTTGTGCCTTAGTAAAAAAGAATTTCGCAACAACTTTTACACGGCTGCTGCGAAATTGATATCTTCACTGGTTAAAATTAAACCGTTTTGGTGTAATTCTCAACCACTACTTTCCCTCTGTATACCAAGTTTCCTTCGTGTACGTGTGCACGGTGGAATTGGTGAATTTCACCTGTCGATGCGTCTGTTCCCAATTGTTTGCCAGTTAGGAAGTCATGAGCTCTGCGTGTATCGCGACGGGTTGTGGAATGTCTCCGCTTAGGATGTGCCATGCTGCTTTATGTTCTATGTTAATTTTCGATTTGTAAATTCTTAATATATATCGGCCTTAATGGCTAGTATCTATTCACCTTTTAATTTTTTTAGAGCTTCCCAGCGAGGATCAATAGGCTCGTCGGAACTCTCTTCCTCATCTTCCAGGGGCGTTTCGGAAGAGTAAACCAATACAGCTTCTTCTTCGTCCTCAGAAAAATCGTCTTCATCACCGGATCTTAAATCGGGATGAATTTTTTTAACAGGCAGTGATAATGCGATAAACTCGAAAATATATCCGGCTATATTGATCCGGTTGGTATTTCTGCTAATTATCTCAATCTCATCTGTTAACTCCTGATTTTGTTCTCCAAATTTCAGGATTAACCTGTCATCAGTGCTAAATGGTTCTTCATATGGTTCAAGGCTACGGTCGCAAACTAGGTTAACTGTACCTTCCGTATGAAAATGAAGCTGAATCATGGTGGCTGATTTATTCAGCTCTACGTGCGTTTTGAAATGGCCGCTTTCAATAATATCCTGCTCCAATTCCTCAAAAAACGCATCCCCAGATTCCATATCATAGACGTACTGTTTGTCTTCCAAACCGTAAATGTCTATGTTGTATTTACTTAGCTCTTTCACTATTTCTGATAAAAGGACTGCAAAGGTAGTGTCTTTTCATGTTAATAAAAAAACAATGAGGTTTTTTTATTGTATTGTGATGAAAAGCAGTTCCTATGGCTACATCCGGAATGTTAATGAATAATAAAAATTAGATTTTTTTAGCAGGGTTACCGAAATAGGTTGTCTTAGCTGCTACATTTTCTATAACCACCGAACCTGCGCCTATACGAGCATTTTTACCAATTTCAATACCGGCTACAATGATTGCGCCTGAACCAATAAAGGCCCCTTCGCCAATCTTCACGCGGTCGTTGATGATGGCGCCGCTTCCGATTGTTGCGTAATTGCCAACTTCTACCCAGGTATCTAAAATGGCTCCTGCTTGTACCAGGCAGTGGCTTCCCACTTTGGATTTGGGACCTATGGTTACACGAGCAGCAAAGAGGTTGCCATGTCCAATTTCTGCCATTTCGGAAACAACCGCGGTATCGTGAATGGCGTTAACCGGCATTGTCTTGCGGTCTTCGATCAGCGTATCCACAATTCGTTCACGAACGGAGCGCTCGCCAATCGCTACAAATGCCTCACATTTTTCACCGACAATATTAAGGTAACTAGGGTCCTCGGTTTCTCCAAGCACGCTTATTTCTCCAAACTCCAGGCCATGAAGTTCTTTTTTATCATCAAGAAGGCCATATACTAGCACATTGTTCCTTCTGAAAATGTCAAGAGCCTGTACACCAATGTCTCCTGCGCCAAATATTAATACGGGGTTTTCCATGTTGTTCTGTTGATGCTATCCATGAATGTCAGGATTGTGCCTGACTATATAGCGTTGTCATTAATTTAAAGAAAGGTTACCCTAAACACGAAAGGGCTGCCATAAGGCGAAATGTTGTTACCGTAATCGTCGATCTGGTTGTTATAATTAAAATTGTAAAGGGCTGTCAGATGCACGCCCTTAATAAATCTGCCGCCCACAGCCTGGGTGTACGACGCCCCCAACATCGGAGACGTAATCCATTTACGTACATTGTATTTTTTAAAGGTGTCGGTTTCTACGTTCATTGCCTCCACTTCGCCGATGAGGTTAACCATGGGGAAAATAGAATACATGAGGAAGGCGCGGCCACCATAGTATAAAGAATTAACGCCAAACAGCTTTGATTTGTAATACATACCCGTTAAACCTACGCCGCCAACCAATTTTTTGGTGATTTCGTACCCAGCCATCGGGGATAAATTGATATTGGTTACTGTTCCAAAACTCAATCCAAAACTGCCACCCAGTCGAACTCGATCAATAAATGGGAGTTGTTTGAAATCTACCTCTTGCTTTTTTTCGGTGTACTCCTTTTTTTCAACGGGGGGGATTTCCTTTTTTTGAGGACGGTCTTTATTCAGCGAATCGGGGCGAAAATATTCATCTGATTGTGCAGATACCTGTGTGCCCGTCAGTATAGCAAGCACGATCATGCAGATAAGGAGGATTTTAATTTTCATGTATAAATTCGTTTATTTATAATATTGTAATCATTAACGCAGAAAAACGGCTTTTTGGTTTATCCTTTGCGTTTTCCTCCTTTTATCCGACATAACTGGCTATGCATTATCATATTTCCGTAACTGATCCCGAATCACATTTCCTGTCTATAGTATATACCATTCCAGAAATTGAAGGTGATTTTATTGAAATACAGCTTCCTGCATGGAGACCAGGGCGTTATGAAATTCAAAATTTCGCCAAAAATATTCAATTTATTGAAGCAATATCGAAATCGGGGGAGAAACTATCTTTAAATAAGATTACAAAGGACCGTTGGCGAGTGCAGACTCATGGTGCTAACGAAATAGCTATTAGGTATTCTTACTATGCCGCCATTCAGAATGCAGGGAGCAGTTATGTAGATCCGGACCTGTGGTATCTGAACTTCATCAATTTTAGTATGTACACGGAGGGACGGATCAACGAAGGCTATACGGTCCAACTAGATCTTCCTGAGGCATATGAAATAGCATGTGGTCTTCCTGTTATAGGCCATAATCTCTTGAAAGCCGATGATTTTTACCAATTGGTTGATAGTCCACTTTTAGCCTCTAATAACTTGCAAAAATGTGAATACGAGGTGGATGGAGTACATTTTCAAGTGTGGATGCATGGGAACTTAAAGCCTAATTGGAAGAGAATACAACACGATTTTAAGAGATTCTCGAAGGAACAAGTTGCTACCATGCAGGGTTTTCCTGAATCGAACTATCATTTTTTGAATCTGATACTTCCAACAGCATTTTATCATGGGGTGGAACATCGAAATTCGACCATGGTGGTACTAGGGCCAGATGATGAAGGAGAGGGATTGTATACTGATTTGTTAGGAGTTAGTTCTCATGAGTTATTTCATGCCTGGAATCTCATTCGTATAAGACCGCTTGAATTTCTTCCTTATGACTTTACAAGGGAAAATTATTTTGGGACTTGTTTTGTGGCGGAGGGGTGTACCACCTATTACGGTGATCTTTTCTTGAAACGATCTGGGGTGTTTGACGAGGAAGCGTATTTGAAAGAACTTCAGGTATATCTGAAACGCCATTTTGAACAAAGCGGATCCTCCAAACAGTCCCTCGTAGAGTCGTCATTTGATTTATGGCTGGATGGTTACGAAAAAGGAATTCCCGATCGTAAGGTTTCTGTGTATCATAAGGGAGCGTTGGTGGCGCTTATTCTTGATTTATTTATCCGGAAGAAAACCAATCATGCGCAGTCACTGGACGATGTCATGCGTCTTCTCTGGCAACGATTCGGAAAGCCTTTCATTGGGTATACTCTTCAAGACTATATAGATATTGTAGAAGAGGTGGCTGGTGAAAGGTTAGAATGGTACTGGGAGGAATGCATTTTAAGTAGTTTCCCATTAGAAGGCAGGCTCAATGAAGCATTGGCTTTTGTTGGTTTACAAATGACCACTTTTAGCAATGGGAATACACAATTGCAAGTGCATGATGATTTCCGGGCCAAGATTCAACGTGATAAATGGCTCGCCTCGGTTCAAGCGTTATCAGAAGACGAGGAAGAGTAAGCAGGAACCGAATTGCTTATCACCGATATATATCCGTCAATGCGGCTCGTAAGGTGGGGAACTGATATTCAAATGAGGTTTCTTGGGCAATGCGTTGGTTGAGAATATAATTACTTCCCAATA
>CALGRQ010000468.1 GCA_937880795.1 uncultured Dyadobacter sp.
TATTAACAACACCATAAATGACAAAGAGACTGCCTCTTTATGAGACAGCCTCTTCGTTAAATATAAGGTATCATTTATCTTCCTACCTGTTCACTATATCGTCGTGGATCGTATCCCTTTGCGAAAAGTGGGTATTGATCGAAAATACGTCGGACTACACTTCGGTAATGATTATTGGAACTCTCCGAACCTTTGAAAATTCCAGAAGCATATCCCCTCCACACCACTTGATCACTTTCAGCATCGATCAATGACACAATAAGCGTCCCTTTATCCAATGCGTATTTGATAGGCTCATAACGGAATCCATCGTTTTCTGTATCAACCCAGTTCTTGATAACCGGTTGCATATAGCCTTGGTAGCGGAGGTTATCATAAAAAATACCGTAGTTTACCAATAGCGTGGGCTTATCGGCAGTGAGCTTATAGCCTCTTACTTGCATCTGGCGGCGTATTGCTTCATATATTTCCGTGCACAAATTGTTTGTATCACGTTCACATTCCAGAAAAGTATACGACGAGTAATCTTTAAAATTGGTTTCGTAACTATAATCATGCTCCACAAAAACCTTCCGGCCACTCGAGCATCCTGCAAGCAATATCACTATGACAGCGGCAGCATACGGTGTAATAGACTTTAACATAAGCATTTCATTTTGTCAGGTTATATACTATGAATGATAATAAATTCAAAAACCTACAATACAATAGCCTATGCCTGGTCCACTCCTCCGACCTACCCCCTGTAATAAGCTATTGCTTTACGCATTTCAGATACTGAAACCACCATATCAAAACCACAAACACCTATGCCCGTTAACAATGAAAAACGCACTTCACTGCCTTTATTTTTCTTATCCTGACGGGTCAGAGCAACAATAGTATCAACATCCTCCTCACTAATTTTTACTCGTCCATACGTAGCAAAAATAAATTCTTCTATTTCACTCAATGCGGCAGCATCGATTAGCCCTCTTTTGAAAGACAAATAACTTTCCATGATCATGCCCACTGCAATAGCCTCACCATGAAAGAGTCTTTGATGGGCCGCTTTTCCCAAGAAATGCGTTTCTACGGCATGCCCCAGCGTATGACCAAAATTCAAAATTTTTCTTAACCCTTTCTCCGTTGGATCCTGATCCACTACATGCTGTTTAATTTTAACAGAATGCTCAATCAAATCTTTCCAATTCTGATTTTCAAAATCAATCCCACTAATCTGCTTCCATTTAGCTCCGTCTGCGATGAGACAATGCTTTATAATTTCGGCAAATCCGGATCTTATTTCTCTTTCTGGTAAAGTTTTTAAAAATACCGGATCAATCAGTACCGTTTTAGGTATATTAAAAACACCCAAATGGTTTTTAAACCCCTGAAAATCAATACCCAATTTACCACCTACGCTGGCATCAACCTGCGACAACAGCGTGGTTGGAATCTGTATAAAATCTATTCCTCTTTTATATACAGCGGCACAAAATCCGCCCATATCACCAATTACGCCCCCTCCTATATTGACCACCAACGCATGACGATCCAGCTCCGCCTTCGTCATTGCATCCCATATGGTTTCACAAGTAGCCAAAGTTTTATGCTTTTCGCCACTGGGAACAGATACCAGCTTATGCGCTGGCAACGATTCTTTCAACAATGGATAACAAAATCTTTTGGTGTTGTTATCCGCAATGACAATGACTTTTGAATAGTTTCCTGACTCAATAAAACGACTTAAACTCTCCTGAATGGGTGCAATTACTACAGACTGATTCATTATAAATAAATTGAAACATGATACATTCAGAATATCGTGCCAAATGCATGATGGTTGTACTATAAACAAGTAAGCCTTACTATCGTAAGCAAAACAAAACCGCGCAGTTTTATAATATTTTTAAAACCGAAGATGAAACAAAGTACTCCGTATATCCTAATATGCGC
The DNA here is from genome assembly GCA_937880795.1 of uncultured Dyadobacter sp. Lineage (GTDB taxonomy): Bacteria > Bacteroidota > Bacteroidia > Cytophagales > Spirosomataceae > Dyadobacter. The sequence goes on from CALGRQ010000468.1 coordinate 1,939, forward strand.
AATAAAGTGTAGTTAAAGGTATAAATTATTAGCTGAGTAAGGAATATGCATTTGAAAATAATTCGCTAACCCGCCAACCTTCTGATTTTATGGACGATTATTAAATCCCCTATCTTGAAAAGGTTTTTGAAGCACCTCCTATACCAGCTTACTGGCATATACACCTAAATTCAACGCTACTACATTCTATTGGCAATAAAGTCCTCACTTACTGTTTTATTTCGTAAAATTGTGGCTTCATATAGGATGGTATAAACCCGAATCCTTATCAATTGTTTATAAAATATGAGTGCTCCACTGATTTCAGGAATACAACAAATAGGAATAGGTTGTCAAAACGTACCAGAAACTTGGGCTTGGTATAGAAAAGTGCTTGGTTTCGACGTACCGGTTTTTGATGATAAAGCGCCTGCACCCTTTATGACACCCTATACCGGTGGTGTTGTACAGGACAGACAAGCTGCTTTGGTGATTAATATGGCCGGGGGCGGAGGGCTTGAAATATGGTCTTTTACAAGTCGGGTTTCTCAACCTGCCAATTTCAAAATGGAATTGGGCGACCTAGGCATCAACGCCATCCGTTTTAAAGCCAGAGACATTACCAAAGCCCATATATGGGTAAAAAGTAAGTCAAATGAAACGGTTGGCCCAATATCCAAACTACCAGACGGCAGTGGCTTTTGGGGTAATGATCCCTATGGAAATATTTTTCAGGTTGCGGAAGATACTTCCTGGTTCCAAAATACGGGTTATCCTACGGGTGGTGTTTCCGGGGCAATTATCGGGGTAAGCGATATAGATAAAGCACTGCATTTTTATAAAAATCTTCTAGACCCTCTGGAAGTAGTCTATGACAAAACAGGGGTATTCGAAGATCTACCAACATCCATTCCGGGCCAGCGTTTCAGACGTGTGCTACTCCGCAAGCATTTCACCCCCAATGGGGCCTTTGCGCGCTTGTTAGGAAATGTTCAGATAGAACTATTGCAAGCACTGGATCGCACCCCTAAAAAACTATTCGAAAACCGTTTCTGGGGTGATTGTGGCTATATACACCTGTGTTTCGACACCCTGCATATGGAGCCACTTCAAGCCAAACTGCAATCATTGGGTTATCCTTTTACGGTCGATAGTGGACAATCTTTTGGCATGGAGTCAGCGGCAGGTCGCTTTGCTTATGTAGAAGACCCCGATGGGACACTTATTGAATTGGTTGAGACACATAAGCTGCCCATTCTAAAAAAAATAGGTTGGTTTTTAGATCTCCAAAAAAGAAAAACCGACAAGCCATTGCCAGATTGGATGCTTAAAATGATGCGTTTTAACAGAGTAAAAGACTGATATATAAGAAGAGCCGGGCTGAACATCAACCCGGCTCTTCTTATATAAAATTGGATAAATCTCAATTACCTGTATCGATTCCCCATCCAGGCCAACAACGGCAATAATAAGAAAGTCAGAAACCCAAAGGGAAAGCCCGCAACAATTCCCACCAGGATGGATAACAATGTTACCAAAACCGGATAAGTATATACCATCATCCCAAATAGTGCTGAATCGTAAAAAACGGTACGAGCAGTCATTTTTGCTATTTTCTTCGTATAAAACCTATACAATGGACGGTGAATCGCACGACCAAGCCCTCCTATTAGTCTAAACAAAGCATTTCCTTTTTCAGGATTTGAATTTGCTCCGAAAAAACGATTCATAGCTGCACCTCGTTCTGAACGATCCGCTTCGGGCGGTATCGTCAAGATTTCCTCATTCATTTTTACCTGAAGAATCTCATTAAATTCCCGCAACCACTTTTCGTAATCCTCCGGACTCGTCTTGATATCCTTCTTTTCGATCGCTTCTCCAAAACGAACAGAAACACGCTTATCTGTTCCTCTGAAATGCTCATAATTAACTCCCGTGGGCACAACTAGCATGTCTGGAAAACCTCCCTCTCCATACCAGGCATGATGCGCCATTCGAGCCGTCCCCTTGCCCAATGGGCGCAGTTTCCATTCGTTCACACATACCCCCTCAGAAAAAATCACTACCGAATCCCCCTGTTTCAAGGCATCCATACTTTCTTTAGTAGTAACATCAAGATTGAGTACATTTTGGCGTCCTTCTGAGGCCCTAAAAACGGGAATCAAGTTAATTTGACGCAACCAAAAAGCAGCTTTGGGTTTCTTAAAGGCATCGCCGCGCGTGAGGGTATGAATGGCTTGCGGTAAAGATGCCCCAATGACCACTGCATCAAAAAAAGAACCAGAATGATTCGATGCCATCAAAACTGGCCTATTTCGCGGTACACGGCCTGCATTTACGACGATCAATTTTCGTAAATAAATGGGTAATGCCAGGCGAATGAGAAAACGGGAAAAGAAATAAAACAAGGTGTTATCAGGTAAGTTTTCTGCAAAATTAAATCAAAAGATTTAGAAATAAAGCCAGCCCT